>JASEHT010000045.1 GCA_030018675.1 Smithella sp. | reverse complement strand
AAACAAAAATTGAAAGAACTTGTCGTGTAAGTCGGCGCCATGCTCTCGCCCTGAATACGGAAAGGAATGAGAACGTATTTGAAAATAATCACGGCCACCAGGGTAACGACGGCAATCCGCAACAGATAACCTCGGGTTATCTTCGGAAAAAAGAAATTTTTCAGATAGCTGCCGGACATGAATATTGCCTCTACCTCTGTTTTTTGATGAATTCAGGATATTATTTTTCGGTAACCGCTGATCTCTAATATTGATTGGATATTTACATAATTACTGCCTCTTGGCAAGTGTCTATCGACAGAAAAAATACCGGTTTTTGTTGACTCCATTTATTCGTTCGCCTATACTCGCACGAGAAAAAAATTGTTCATCATGTTTTGCAACCGGTATCTTCCGTCGTTGCGTAATGAATCATCAAATATTGCCGCCGGACAGGGACAGGATTGAAGGAAAATGAACTTTGCCTCCAAACCGAAAGAAACACTGTCAATTTTTGACGCCGTAGCGATCATTGTGGGAATGGTGGTGGGTGTGGGAATATTCAAAACCCCCGCCATTGTGGCAGCCAGTTCCGATAGCGAAGGCATGCTGATTTTATTCTGGCTGTTGGGAGGCCTCGCTTCGTTCATCGGGGCGTTATGCTACGCCGAGCTGACGTCCACGTTTCCGCATGCGGGCGGCGATTATCATTTTTTGCGAAAGTCTTTCGGAGGTACGCCCTCTTTTTTGTATGCGTGGGCGCGTATGGCGGTCATTCAAACCGGTTCCATCGCCATGGTTGCTTTTTTGATCGGCGATTACGCTTCGGAGATCTTTCGTCTTGGAGCTTATTCAACGTCCTGGTATGCCGCTTTCACCATTGTTTTGTTGACGCTGGTCAACGTGGCGGGCATTCAGCAGGGGAAATGGACGCAAAAAACGCTGATCGTCGCCACTATAGCCGGTTTGTTCATTGTCACAACTATCGGGCTTTTCGTGACGGAAACGCAGGCGCTCGAACAGACCGGCAATATCGTGCCCGGTAAAGTGGCGCTGGGAACTGCAATGATTTTTGTCCTGCTGACCTACGGAGGCTGGAATGAGGCCGCGTTTCTCTCCGCTGAGGTCAAATCATCGCGGCGGAATATGGTGAGGGTGCTGATCTACAGCATCGGCACGATTACCGCTATTTATCTGCTGATCAATCTTGCGTTGCTGAAAAGCCTCGGACTCTCAGGAATGGCCTCATCCGACGCGGTCATGGCTGATCTTATGTACGGCGTATTCGGGGTAAAAGGATCCCGATTCATCAGCCTGCTCATCCTTCTTGCCGCGCTCAGCACGATTAACGCGTCCATCATCACCGGCGCAAGAACCAGTTACGCCCTGGGGCAGAATTATCCGCTGCTCGGATTTCTCGGACGATGGCAGGGGAACAGGAACACACCGGTCAACGCCCTGCTGCTTCAGGGAGGCATTGCCCTGCTGCTCGTAACGCTGGGCACGGGTACGCGCGACGGTTTCGTCATGATGGTTGAATACACGGCTCCCGTTTTCTGGCTCTTTTTCCTGATGGTGGGAATCTCGATTTTTGTCTTGCGCCGCAAACATCCGGAAATTGAGCGCACGTTCAGCGTGCCTTTATACCCGCTCACGCCGTTCCTATTCTGCGCCATCTGTCTGTTTATGCTATATTCCAGCCTCGTTTACACGAGCAGCGGTTCTCTGGTGGGCATCGGTGTTCTGCTGACCGGCATCCCTTTGATTTTTTTAAATAGAAAAATAACCCGCAATATTAATGAAAATACTAAAAAGGAGAATCAATGATGATGATGAAGATATTTTTGAGAACAGGAATTGCGTTGAGTCTTGTTTTATTGATCTGCCTGGCGCTGCATCTCCCGGCGGCCTACGCGCAAAATAAACCTTCAAGAACGCCCGATATCTATTTTGTTCCGACGCCGCACGATGTGGTGGATGTCATGCTGAGGCTGGCCGATGTGAAGAAAAATGACATCGTGTACGACCTGGGATGCGGGGACGGCCGCATTGTGATCGCGGCAGCGAAAAAGGCCGGGGCCAGAGCGTTCGGCTTCGATATTGATCCGGAAATGGTTGAGACATCCAGGGCCAACGTGAAAAAGGCGGGCGTGGAAAATCTGGTGACCATTGCGGAAAAAGATATTTTTGAACTCGATCTGAGAAAAGCTTCCGTCGTCACGCTTTACCTTTTGCCGGAACTCAATGTGCGCCTCATTCCCCAGTTGGACAAATTGAAACCGGGAACACGCATCGTTTCCCACGACTTCGACATGGAAGGCGTTATTCCGGAGGTTGAAGCAACCGTGAATCGCCGGGATGGCAGCATCAGCATGGTTTATCTCTGGACGACTCCGCTGAAAAAAATCACGGGTTACACCCCAGATAGAAGAATCGAAATCACGTCGGAGTTACGGTGAACGATTGGATGACCTCTTGGAATGTCATCCAATAACCGGGGAGGGCAAAAATGATGAAAAGAATATTTTCGCAAGGGTTGATTTTTTCATTCGGCCTGCTGATTTTTTTCTGTGCATTGAGCTGCCGGGCCGATGTCAATCCCCAGGATGAATTTGCTTCGCAACGGCAAAAAATGGTTGTCGAACAGTTGCAGTCCAGAGGATTGAGCAATAAAAACGTGCTGCGGGTGATGAAGAAGGTTCATCGCCATAAATTCGTACCGCAGCATCTGCGTCATCTGGCCTACGGAGATCATCCGCTGCCCATCGGCGAGGGGCAGACTATTTCCCAGCCGTATATTGTCGCCCTGATGACAGAAGTCATCAATCCCGATAAAAAAATGAAGGTGCTGGAAATCGGAACCGGCTCCGGTTATCAGGCTGCCGTGCTGGCGGAACTTTGCGGAAGTGTTTACACCATTGAAATCGTGGAAACCCTCGGGTTGAGGGCGCAAAAAATACTGTCCGAATTGTATCAAAATGTTCACGTGAGAATCGGAGACGGTTATCAGGGATGGCCGGAAGCCGCTCCCTTTGACGCGATTATTGTCACGTGCGCACCCACAAAAGTTCCACAGCCTCTAGCTGATCAGCTCAAAGAGGGCGGGAAAATGGTCATTCCGGTCGGTGAAGCGGGTTCGCAGGAACTGGTCGTGCTGACCAAAAAAGGCGGAAAGCTTTCCAGACAGGCGGTCATTCCTGTGCGGTTTGTGCCGATGGTGGACGACAAGGGAAAAACCTATTGATCGCTCTTCGACGGATTGCAATCTTGAATCTTTTTTAAGGGGCAAGTCTCGTCAAAACTTGCCCTTTCTTATTGTTCGGCCAGCTTCAACTTATTTCACGACCCCTGCGCACTATGCGCGTGGCGTCGCTGCGAAACTCTAAAAGCTCGTTCTCAGCTGACTCCGTTAATCCAATCCGCCTACAAAAAGATTGGGGGCTCCCCAGTTCGCATTTGCCCCGCCGGTTATCGACCCCCAGCTTATTCTTCCATCGTCAATTTTCATGATGACAGAATATGTTTTCCCGCGTAGCAGAAGTTTATAGATATTAAGCCCTTCCTGCGCTGGAATGTTACGGATGATGGCCGACAATCCTCTATCTGTCTTTCTTTCGGATGTTGTGGAGGGGAAAGTATATTCATTTCCTCCTGTAAATATTTTTGTATTGAATTCAAAAGTTGTTCTTTGAAAATTCGGGTCCGTTGTAATCAGTATCAGATTAAAGGTGACAATACCGGTTTGCGGATTTATGATCCCCTGTTGCGTGGGGTTCGGAGGAGACGTGTTATCATCCAGCAATGTTATGGTCATTTTATCAATTCTGCCGCCGAGGTCCGCAAGGATGTGGCTGTATCTGTCCGTAAAGGGGAAACCGTAAGCGCCGGGGTAATGATCGGCGATGACTTTGGCATATTGATTATAAGTGCCCTGAAAGGGAGTGCTCTGCCACCAAGTCGCGCTGTCATTAGCGCCGGATTGAACCAAGCCCAGATTGAAAGCGGTAATAAGGTCTCTGTACACCGCCGCATAGATGTCATTATCGGCAACGTGGTGCGTTGTCCCGTTAACGGTATACGCGCCGTTACAGGTATAGATTCCGTTGTGATTGATTAAATCTGCTGCGTCTGCCATCAGACTTGTTCTGGTAATTTTGATGTTACGTGTACCATTTCCAAGCAAGATCGCATCAGCCGTTATGGACCCTTGATAATCGTAAGGCTCGGTAGGATTTCCGTAAAAGGTTCCTGATATTTTAAGCGTCGCGCCCGTCAATGCATGGAGGTAATCATCGAATGGGTGATAGGCTCCGGGACTTTTTACCGGAGACAGTATTCTTATTGTCTCGGTTCCGCTTGTTCCTCCCTTAATGATTGCGGAATCCGTGTTCAAGATAATTCCGGTCAGCGCCGCTTCAAGCCCTGTTCCTGTTTGTCCGTCGCTCAGCGTCAGGTGTTCGATGATTGTGTCCTCAATGGATGTTTCCAGAGTCATCGGAATCGCGTAAAAATCAACAGCCGTAAGGTTCGCCTTGCCGCCGTCACCGTAAGTCAGTTCGACTTTGTCAAAACGGGTCTGATAATCGGGGTCGGCCGGATTAGCACCATCCGGTGCGCTTGAAGAAAGAGCCTTGTCGTAGGATATGTAGATACGGCCGGCGCTTACAGAACGAAGCGTGAAATCAGCGGAGTTGTCACTGTTAATCGAAACATCATTTTTGTCTATTCTTAAAGAATTTCCTGTAAATTTAACATAAGCGGTTCGTCCTGAATTATTGACGATGGTAACGTTTAATCCATTAGACGAACGTACATTAAAAATGTAATCCCCTGCTTCCATTTTTCCATCGGTGCTGCTACTACTGCAACCGGCCAGAATAATGAAGATGATGGTAAAGCTTATGGCGATTATCCTTTGGAATATTTGCTTGAGTGTATTCAATGGAATGCTCCTGAACGACATAATGGATTACAACAAACATCCGCGGAAGGAAAGGCTTCCTTTAGGATGGGAAATTCAATAGACTTGCCCGAATCGGCTGTACACATATAACAATCGCTGCGAAATATTTACCTCACTTTCCTGAACTTCCATCTCAAGAGCAACAGCGTGAGTATGAGCAAGGGGATGGCAATATCGCCTATATATAGAATCGGCCCGGCATTATTCACGGCATAATTCCCCTCCGTTATTATTTCTTTGATGTGTATATATGCCGCGCCGAAAAGAAAAGTTGCATAGCCAATGCCGGTGGCCAGCCAAAAACCGTCCCGGAAGAAAACGCAAAGCACACCTAGCACGCCAAATGCAAGATTCGTCACGGCCACTTCGAACTGGAAAGGGCTGCCTGTCGGCCATCCAATAGAGGCGGCCACTTTGTCGGCCAGAAAAGCGTGCCCGTAAAAAGCCATTAAGCCGGAAAGACCCACATTAATAAAGAGCATATATAACAGGATTGTTTCGACAACTTTTAACCTTGACAATTCTTTTCTGTTCCTGATCAGGCTTATCAAGATACAAAGAGCCGTCAAGGTCAAAAAAAATATTATCATCATTTTTTTTCCTTATAGTGTTTCCCTAATTCAGTTCCGCTACATCAGCGGGATGTCTCCCCAACCTGACATCAAGGAAATTGGATAGGTTCCAATCCAAAAAAATGAATTGGATAGTTCTGCTTACGCTTCGCTAGGATTCAGATTGTCTCACAAGATAATCTTTGGCCTCTTCCAGCGTATTAAAAATGGCGAGGTTCTTGCGGCCGGAAAAGGTCAGAACGCTCCTGAAAATAATTTCCTTCAGACCCTCTACGCCGTACACCGCCGCAAATTTGATATAAGGTTTGTTTTCTTTTACAAAATCTTTCAGAGCGTTTGTGACGGACATATCAAATTTCGCGTCTTTGACATTCACGAGCGCGAGCACCGAATTTAAAGGCTGACTGGCAATAATTCCCTTGGCTTTTTCAATGGTAGGAATAATTTCTTCGGGCTTGCTGTTTGCAAAGTTCTCGTAGAGTATTTTTACCCCTTTATGCGTTATAAAGCTTACTTCCGGCATTTTTTCCTCCTTAATTATTATTTTTTAAAGCCAGGCGATTTCATTGTTTTTAATCTTTTGCGATTTACGCCTCCTTGACTAGAGACTCCTCCCAGAGATGGAATTTGAAATGTCTGTCAGAGCATCCCTTTTCTCAAGATGGCGATCAGCAGCCAGATGCCCAAAACGGCTGCCGCGCAAAATCCCAGCATGCCGATCAGTGAAATGCCGTAAACAAGCGGCGGGGTGCCGAACGCGAGAAGAAGAGCCGATCCGATGATAAGAGCCGCGATGATGACGGAGAAAGACAGGCGGTTGCTCACCTGATCGAGGGTGCGCAGCAGGTTGTCGAGTCCCCGCATCTCCATATTAACCGTCAATTTATTCTGGCGGGCGAGCTTGATAATCTGCATTACCTCACGGGGAAGCATTCGCAAAACGGTCAAGGAATCGGAAAGCGTTGTAAAGAGATTCTCGGCGATTTTTTGCGGAGAATACCGGGCAAGTTTTGCTTTTTTAACAAAAGGCGCGGCGTGGCCAACCATGTCAAATTCAGGATCCAGCAGGCGGGCAATGCCTTCCACGGCGGCAAAGGCTTTGATCATCAAAAAAATAACCGGCGGCACCCTGATTTTATTTTTCGTGGCAATATCCAAAACGTCCTGGAGCAGACGCGCCACATCGATGTCTTTCAGGGATTTGAAAAGGTGCTTCCCCATGAAGTCTTCGACTTCCCTTTCGAAGACCCTGATATCCGGTTCCTCATCATATTCGCCGAGTTCCAGCATCAGGCGGGCGCAGCGTTCCGCGTCTTTGAGCGCCATGCTTTCCATGATATCGACAAAAAGCGCCCGCTGCCGTTTGTCCACGGAACCGGTCATTCCGAAGTCGATGGGACAGACGACATTATCAGGAAGAACAAACACATTCCCCGGATGAGGATCGGCATGGAAGAAACCGAATTCGAAAACCTGCTTCATGATGAAATCGGCGCCGCGGATCGTGATGGTTTTCAGGTTCAGTCCGGCGGCCTCAAGTTTTTCGATTTCCGTTACCTTGATGCCGTCCATGTATTCCATGGTAAGAACCCGGACGCCGGAATATTCGGAATAGAACTTGGGAACGTAGATGGTTCGGTCATTGACGAATTGCGCGGACATCCTTTCCATGTTGGCCGCTTCGGTACTGTAATCCAACTCGCGCTCAAGCGTTCTGATGAATTCCTCAACAACCCGGGTCGGTTTTTGAAAAGAAATCTCCTCGATATTCTTTTCCATCAGCGTCGCCAAATGGAGCATGATCTCGAGATCGACTTCGATGATTTTTTTTATCCCCGGCCGCTGAACTTTGACGGCAACAACCGTTCCGTCACCGAGAACCGCTTTGTGAACCTGACCGATGGACGCGGAGGCAAGAGGGGTTTCGTCAAACGATGAGAAGAAATCTTCAAGATTCCCGCCCAGTTCAGCTTCAATAATTTCCTTTGCTTCGGCATACGAAAAAGGGGGAACGTCGTCCTGGAGCTTTTCAAATTCTTTGATGACATCGGCGGGGACAAGATCGGGACGCGTGGATAGAATCTGCGCCAGTTTGATGAACGTCGGCCCCAATTCTTCCACGAGAAATCTCAACCGTTCGGCACGGGTGAGCTTTTCCACGTTTTCCCTTTTATGTCTTGAAACGACCTGAAGACCGATTTCGATGTACTGATCGATCTTCAGCCTTTCCACCAGATCGTCGAATCCATATCTGAAAATAACGGAAAGAATGTGTCGATAGCGCTTGAAATTACGGTACGTCCGGCCAAGAAGGCCTATCTGTCTGATGCTTAACATCCGCTGACATCCCCGAACGTGTCCATATCATGCCCTGTCTTTTCCGGCGTCAAATCACTCTCCCGCTGGCGTTATTTCTTGGCTTTGCGGGTTTTCTTGAGATTACTGACTTCTTGTTTCAGAGCGTTCAGTTCTTTCTTGCTGGCGATATCGGCGCTGGCCATGTATTCGGACACGCCTTTCTTGATTCTCGCTTCCATCTCTTTTGTGGCTTTTTCATATTTCTTGGTCATGTCGGCGACAAATTTTCGTCCCTCCGCCTCGCTCATCTTGGTTTTCTTAACCACATCTTTGGCCAGAGATTCAACTTCGGACTGGGTTTTCATAGCAAGTCCTATTCCTGTCATCATAATTTTTTTCATCAATTCAAACGGCATAATTCCCTCCTTATTGTTTGACGCTTTGATTTTTTTTGCACTGTTGATTTTTTTCTCTTGTTGAAAATGTAAGTGATTTTGTTTTGTATGTCAATTGATTTTAGAATTGTTGCTGGCGAATTTTATTTAACGGAATAATCGGCACGCGGTTAACGATACGCGACGGCGTGCTCCCGGGCGCGAAGAAATATATCCATGGCTGTTTTAAGCAGAACAAGATTCGCCGCAATGAGACTGATTATCGGGAAAGATACTCGTGAGACTTTCACGTCATCATCCTGATTGAGCAAATGTTCGCGGAAACTGCGTTTTTATAATGGTGCCTGGGGTCGGAATCGAACCGACACAGCCTCAAGGACCGAGGGATTTTAAGTCCCTTGCGTCTACCAGTTCCGCCACCCAGGCATGTGATTTGAGTAACAGGAAGTGAATGGGCTTATAGTATTTTTGCCTGTTACTGTCAAGAAATTGATACCCCGACCTTGGCCTGATTATTTTTGTTTCTTGAAGATTTCGCCGCTTCTATGGTAAGTCTAATTACCCATTGCTGAAAGGATATGGATATGCTGGAAGTTGATCTCATCATCAGCGGCGAAAAGGCCCTTCTGCTTGATACCGGAAACACTTGTCTTGACCGCGCTTCTGTGGCGATAAAGGGAGATGAGATCGTCGCTGTCGGTAACACGGATACAATCACGAAACAATATCAGGCAAAGAAAACCATCAGCGCCGGGAATGCTCTGCTGATGCCCGGGTTTGTCAATTGTCACACACACGCGGCCATGACCTGCTTCCGGGGCATTGCCGACGATTTGGAGCTGATGGACTGGCTCAACAATTACATCTTTCCTGCTGAAGCGAAAAACGTGAATAAAGAACTGGCCTACTGGGGGTCGCTCCTCGGCGCAGCAGAGATGATCAAATCAGGCACCACGACTTTCTGCGATATGTATATTTTCGAGGATGAAACAGCACGCGCCGCAAAGGAAGCCGGCATTCGCTGCCTGATCGGCGAAGTGCTTTTTGATTTTCCCTCCCCCAATTTCAAAACCGTCGCGGAGGGCATGGCCTATACCAAAATGCTCATTGAAAAATGGAAGGATGATCCTCTGGTTAATATCATCATCGAGCCACACGCGCTTTACACCTGCTCCAAGTCTTTGCTCGACGAAGTCAGAGAGCTGGCTCTGGCCAAAAGACTCGCCGAAGATAACCACCTGCCGATAGGATTGCATCTTCTGGAAAATGCCGCCGAAAAAAAACAGCTGGAAGAAAAGTTCGGCCAGGGCGCCGTTTCTTTTCTGAAAGACATCGGCTATCTGGACGAACATCTGATCGCTTTTCATTGCGTCCATTTTTCGGAAACGGATATGAGGTTGTTCGCCGAACACGGCTGTAAAATTTCCCACAACCCCGCCAGCAACATGAAGTTAGCCAGCGGTGTGGCACCGGTGCCGGATATGCTTCAAGCCGGAATTACCGTCGGCATCGGAACGGACGGCTGTGCCAGCAACAATAATCTGGATATGATCAAGGAAATGGGCACTGCCGCAAAACTGCACAAAGTGGCGAGGCTCGACCCGACTATCATGGATGCTCCAACGGTTGTGCGCATGGCCACCATCGAAGGCGCGAAGGTTCTGGGCATGGAAAAGAACATCGGATCCCTGGAGGTTGGCAAAAAAGCTGATATTATTGTTATCGGTCTGGACAAGCCGCATCTGACGCCGCTTTATAATGAATATTCACACCTGGTTTACGCGGCAAGCGGCGCGGATGTGGACACGGTGGTCATCAACGGCAAAGTCGTGATGGAAAACCGCCTGCTGCTGACGATCAATGAAGATGAAGTCATGCAGAAGGTCAGGGAAATCGCCGTCAGGGTGAAACAAAGTCTCAAGAAGTAAAATATTGCGCATAATTTTTTAATCAGGTTATCCTCCGCTTGCGGAGGTGTCCCGATACTACATCGGGACGGAGGTGGATTTTCTAAGTTAATATTTTCCACCCCCCAACCCCCGCCAGCGGGGGACAATACAACAAAATCTTTAAAGGGGATATTGCAATGAAAACTCACAATCATATCGTTCGTAATTTTATTATTTTCTTAATTTTATTATTTCCGTTATCTTCTTTGGCCGTTGTGAAGGAAGTCACACTCTTTCCCGATTCCGCGAAAATATCCGAAACGTCAAAAATCACCCCGCAATGCGACCAGGGAAAATGCACGGCCGTCATCAAACTTCCTCCGCCGGCTGATCCGGCATCGCTGATCGTCGCCGTAGTGCAGGAAAACCGGGCAAAAATTGATGATATGCAGATAAAGCCTGTTGCGGTTCAGGATGAGGCCAGAATCGCCGAATTGCGCAAACAAATATCGGCCCTGGAAGGCGAAAGCAAAGAGATCAAGTCAAAACTGCAGGCCTTCGGCGCGCAGCTTGAGTTCTGGCAGGCGCAAACCAAAAATAAACCAAAGACCATCCTGGATTCAAACAAATTAGCCGACGCAATCGGTCAAAATGTCCGGAAAATCAATCAGGAAAAATATACCGCCGAAGCCCGTCTGGAGAAGACAGAGAAAGATATCAAGAAACTTCAGGAAGAATTAAATCAGGCTGCGGGCAAAAAAGAAACCGCGTGGGAAGCGACCCTGACATTATCGGGCATAGACCAAAAAGAAATATCATTGTCCTATACGTACCTGCTGGCGGGTTGCGGCTGGCTTCCGCTTTACCGTCTGGAAGCGTTGCCCGGTGAAAATAAAATAGCCTTCTCGTGGGAGGCGGAGGTCTGGCAATCGTCCGGCCTGGACTGGAAACAGGTGCAACTGAATCTGGCCACGCTTCAGCCCCGGATCACGGTCGAGCCTCCAACGATACCGGACTGGATCATCAGACCGCGCGTTCTTTATAAGGCGGCGCGGAGCCAGAGCGTGGCCGCCGCTCCGATGATGCTGGAAGAAGCTATCATGGATGATGACGGTTCTGGCGCGGCGCCTTCCGAAACGAGAAAAACAACGTATTCGGTCTGGTCGCTGGGGAAAAGAAATATCGCGGCCGGAGAACGACAGCGCCTGAAAATCAAAGATGAAGCGTGGCCTGCGGAATTTCTCTTTGTCGCGCGCCCCGCCGTCAGTCCGCAGGCTTTTGTCCGCGCCTCGGTTAAAATGGACGAGCCGGCGGAAATTCCCAACGGACAGGCGGTTTTTGTCATTGACGGCGCCATCCTGGGCAAACGGAATTTCTCTCTTGCCGGCGCGGAGGCGGATATCTTCTTCGGAACCAGCCCTCTGGTTTCCGTCCTGAGTTCTAAGCTGGCTGAAAAATCGGGCGCCAAAACATTTTTTCAAGACAAACAAACCAAAATCTGGCAATGGCAGATTGAAGCAATAAATTCCAGCGATACAGCCATAAAGCTGCGCATCGAGGAACCGGCGCCTCAGGCGCGTGACGAAAGAATTAAGCTGGTCTTGCGGCAGAATCCCGAACCGGTGGAAAAAGATCACGCCAAATTCGTCTGGCTGCTGGATGTGCCCGCCGGACAGGCAAAAACCATTCAAAACACGGTGGAGTTGGAGGCGCCTGCCGATATGAATCTTGATTTCGGCTGGCGGTAATTTTTTTCGCCAGGAAATGTTTCTATTCGTATTCTTCGAGATAACGCTCGATGTAAGCACGCACGCGTTGTCCGGGCTGGAAGATTCCGAAGTGGCCTTCGCAGAGAATATCGGCATCCAGTTGCAGTAATTTTTGCATGGATTTTTTCCATTGCGCAATATCTGACCCGAAAGCCTTGTGAAACGGTCCGTGGATATCCTGGCCGAAAAGGATTCTCTTCCCTCCCCTGTCCAGATAGAGAGAAATGGATCCGGGAGTATGGCCCGGCGTGTGCAGGCAAATCAATCGTTCGCTACCGAAATTTAATACTTCTTCCGCACCCTGCAATTTCCGGTCAACGGTCATCGGCGGGAAGGTTGTCCCGTACCAGCTGGCCGCCGTTTTCAGGGAATCTCCTTTTTCCAATGCTCCGGCGTCGCGTTCGTGAATCATGATTTTTGTCCCATATTGCTTTTGAAAAAACGGCGCGGAACCGATATGGTCGATATGGCAGTGCGTGAGTATCAGGCAGGAAAGATCGGCCGGATTAAACCCGAGCATTTCGATGTTGCGGACAAGCTGCGACGAACTGTTTCCCGCGCCCGCGTCGATCATCACCAGCCCTTCCTTAAAATCAATCAGATAAACCGCCGCGTCATCGGAGGACGTCAGATTAGACCCGCCGATTAAATAAACACCGCTGATTATTTCTTCCGTGTTTACTCTCATGGAATTTCTTTATCCACCTCCGTCCCGATGTAGTATCGGGACACCTCCGCCAGCGGAGGATAAACATGGTTTAAGGCTGAAATGATCCGATGATGTCGTTGATATTTTTTATTTTGTGGGCGGCAAGATATTGATGCAGTCCCTCGATGATTTCCATTGTTGCCAGGGGATTGATGAAATTGGCGGTGCCGATCTGCACGGCCTTCGCGCCCACCATCATAAATTCCAGCGCGTCTTCAGCCGTCATGATTCCGCCCATGCCGATGACCGGTATGGAAACGCTTTGCACAACCTGCCAGACCATGCGCAGCGCCACCGGTTTAATCGCAGGACCGGACAATCCGCCGGTAATGTTTTTCAAATGCGGTTTTCTGGTCTTTATGTCAACGGACATCCCGGTCAACGTATTGATTAAAGACACGGCGTCCGCGCCGGCTTTTTCCACGGCCCGCGCGATGGCTGTGATATCGGTCACATTGGGCGTCAGTTTGACAATTACAGGCAATGACGTTGCATCCCTGACGACACGGGTGACCCTGGCGGCATTTTTCGGCTCGGCGCCGAAACTCAACCCGCCTTTTTTCACATTGGGACAGGAAACATTAATTTCTAGCGCGTGCACGCCTTTGGCTGAATCCAGAACTTTTGCCACTTTTTTGTATTCGTCATAGGTCTCGCCGTAAATATTGGCAATCACCGCGATATCGTATCGGCGTAGAAAGGGAAGTTTTTC
>JASEHT010000044.1 GCA_030018675.1 Smithella sp. | reverse complement strand
GCTGAAGGCTGCGATCAGCCCCAGTGACAGTAAAACCAACCAAAATCTCTTCATTTTTTCCTCCTTAAACCAAAGGGTATACATTTTACCGCTTTTTCAGGGAAACGGGTGCTACCCTTCCAAAGCGACTTCCTCGTTGATGGTTTTTGTGATCGGCGGTAAATTGCCCATCAGATCAACAGTCTTAATGCGCTTAGCACATATCATCTAAAGATTTATTTTGTCAAAGATTTATCTTTGCCTGAGCAGATTCGCACATGCTCAATGTCTGCGAACAGCATCAGACGTTTTTAATTTTTCAAGCGATAATCATCAATTATTAAAGCTGACAATGATTTCTTTATGCTCGGTATCAACGAGTTTGCTTATTTATTATTAAGTGAGTTCTTAATGTATGCAAAAAATATTTAAATTCGCTAATTTGAAGAGATACAAAGAAAGGGCTTCCGGCGTAAATGCCGAAAACCCTTGTTTTAACTGGTGGGCCGTGGGGGATTTGAACCCCCGGCCAATGGATTAAAAGTCCACTGCTCTACCGCTGAGCTAACAGCCCGATTTTTTAAATTTTCAAAGCGTGCCCTATTAGCAACTAGCGGGCGATGTGTCAAGAAAAAACTGTTAAATTCTGTTCAGAAAGGGATCTTCCAGAATAATGGTTTCTTCCCGTCCCGGTCCGACAGATGCCAGAATAATTTTGGCTTCGGCCAGTTCCTCGAGCCTCTTTAAGTATTTCCGGGCGTTGGCGGGAAGTTCGTTCATTTCCTTGGCGTAGAGGATATCTTCCTTCCAGCCGTCGAATTCTTCGTAAACCGGCTGGCATTCCGAAAGCGTTTTTAAGCTGGCCGGCGCGGCGTGCGTGTAATCGCCGGATGGCGATTTATACCCGACGCATATTTTTATTTTTTCCAGACCGGTTAAAACATCGAGTTTGGTGACGGCCAGAGCGTTGATGCCGGAGACGCGCACCGCCTGGCGCACCAGCACCATATCCAGCCATCCGCAGCGACGCTTCCGGCCGGTGGTGGCTCCGAATTCCTGCCCCACCCGCTGCATATGGTCGCCGATGGCATCATTCAATTCGGTGGGGAAAGGACCCTCGCCGACTCTTGTCGTGTAGGCTTTGCAAATACCAACGACTTTGCTGATGGCATTCGGGCCGACGCCGGTGCCGCAGGAGGCATTGGCGGATACGGTATTCGACGAAGTTACGTAGGGGTACGTTCCGTGATCAATATCCAGATGGCAACCCTGAGCGCCTTCAAAAAGGACTTTCTTGCCCCGTTTTATTTCTTGATCCAGCATCAGTGATGTATCGGCCACGAAAGGTTTGATTTTTTGCGCGTAGCCCAGATACTGATCGGCGATTTCCTTTGCGTCCAGCGGTTTTTCCTTGAAAAAATGGGTCAGCAGAAAATTCTTTTCTTCCAGGCTGTGCCGAAGCATCTCGATAAAGAGATCTTCGTCGTAAAGATGCCCGACGCGGATTCCCGTGCGGGAAACCTTGTCTTCGTAAGCCGGACCGATGCCCCGGCCGGTTGTTCCGATTTTTTTGTCGGACGTCCGGGCTTCTCTGGCCTGATCAATGCTTCTGTGATAGGGCATGATAAGGTGCGCTTTTTCGCTGATGAAAAGTTTTGTATTGGGCGGCAGGAGGTTCCCCTCGCGTAATTCGTCCAGTTCCTGAAGAAAGACAGCGGGGTCGAATACCACGCCGTTGCCGATGATGCAGATTTTATTGTCATGCAGAATTCCCGAAGGAATCAGATGCAGGATGGTTTTTCTGCCTTTGACGACCAGCGTATGGCCGGCATTGTTCCCGCCCTGAAAGCGGGCGATGATGTCGGCTTTTTCCGTGTAGAGGTCGACAATTTTTCCCTTGCCCTCGTCGCCCCACTGAGTGCCTACGATTGCTACATTTGCCATGATATGTTCCTGCTCGTTAAAGATTTTCAACTTTTTCGTTAAAAACTTTTTCCAGTTCGGCCAGCGCCGCCTTCAAATCGGATTCCTCGATGGTCGGACCGCACCAGAAACGGTAACCCGCCGGAGCATCCTTGTAGGAATTGATATCATGAGCAATGTTTTTCTTGCTCAGGTCGGAGGCAATGCTCTTGAGAAACTTGCTCTTCGCGTCATTGTCCATGGCCGCCACCTTGGGATGCGTGACCGAAAGACAAACGGACGTATTGGAGCGTACGTTGGGATCATCCGCCAGAAATTCAATCCAGTCGGTTTTGGCGACCCAGTCGGAGACAACTTTCAGGTTGGTCAGGCTTCTCTTGAACAGACCATCAAGACCGATTTTTCCCGCCCAGTCCAGGGCATCCAGATAATCTTCCACACAGATCATGGAAGGCGTGTTGATAACGTCGCCGTCGAAAATCGATTTGTTGATTTTGTCACCTTTTTTCAGGCGGAAAATCTTGGGTAGCGGCCAGGCCGGGGAATAGGATTCCAGACGGGCAACGGCTTTAGGGCTTAAAATCATCATGCCGTGCGCGGCTTCGCCGCCCAGACATTTCTGCCAGGAAAAGGTCAGAACATCGATCTTGCTCCAGTCGATGTCATTGGCGAAAGCGTAACTGGTGGCATCGCACAGAGACAGGCCTTCTCGGTCGGCGGGAATCCAGTTCCAATCGGGAATCCGGACGCCGCTGGTGGTGCCGTTGGCGACAAAGACCACGTCGGTCTTCCAGTCAACCTTGCTCAGGTCGGGAATTTTACCGTAATCGGCCTTGATAATTGTCGGGTTGAGCTTAAGCTGTTTGTTGACATCTGTCGCCCAGCCTTCGGAAAAGCTTTCCCAGACCAGAACGGTAACCGGTTTGGGACCCAGAAGTGACCACATGGCGCATTCAAAAGCGCCCGTATCGGAAGCCGGAAGAATTCCCACGAGGTAATCTGCCGGAATATTTAATATTTTTCGTGTATCGTTGGTGGCTTTAACGATTCTCTCTTTGCCCAGAGCGGAACGGTGTGAGCGGCCGACCGGCGCGCTCTTCAGCGCGTCGATACTCCACGCTGGCCTTTTGCTGCAGGGACCGGAACTGAAATTTGGGTTTTGCATGATGAATATTCCTCAAAATAAATTTTTAAAACAAGTTGTTCATATCAGCATTGAACCCTTTACTCAAGAAGATTTAGCTTGTCGTTTTTTGTAGCCTGATCATTCTTTGCACAATTGAAATAACTAATGATTTGATATAGTTATGAATTGAAATAATGAAAAACACCAATAGGATTTTACAAAAAATCTTTTACGCCGGAGCCGGGCCTATTTGGGCTTGTGGGGCGATCTGTTTTTACTTCTTGGCCTCGGTTTTTGGGGTTTCGGTTTTTTATCGGCCATTGGTTTTTCTTCGGTTTCCAAAGCGGGAGCCGGCGGAGCGTGCAGGGATTGCTGATAATAATCATCCAGCAGCATCGTGATGAGTGAAAGTTCATCCTCTGCCTGCGCTAAATTGCGCGCGAGCGGCAGGAAGCGACGCATCCGCTCGATTTGAAGATTATCACGGGCGCGAAGACGACCTTCCAGAAGCGCCGTTATTCTTTCCGCCAGTATTCGCTCCAGTTCTTCGTCATTGGGCAGAGGGCGTTCCTGCATATTAATGTTGTAGTAACGGGCAATGCTCTGCAGTTTGAATTTCTCCATTTCCGCGACCACGGAAATGGCCACGCCGCTAGAGCCCATCCTTCCCGTGCGGCCGGCGCGGTGAATATAGGCTTCCGGGTCTTCCGGCGGTTCGTATTGAATGACATGCGACAGATCGGGAATGTCAATGCCGCGGGCGGCAACATCGGTGGCTACGAGAAACCGCAGCGCGCCGCGACGAACACGCGCCATCACTTTTTCCCTCATGCTTTGAGCCAGATCGGAACTGAGTTCATCGGCGTCATAACCGAAACGTTTGAGCACGAGAGAAAGATAATGCACAGAGTCCTTCGTGTTGCAGAAAATAATAGCCGAGGATGGATTTTCAATTTCAATGACGCGGACCAGCGACCTGTCCTTGCGCATTCCCGGCACAACGTAATAGATGTGCTCTATTTCGGCAATATGCACCTGATTGCCGCTCAGACTCAGTAATTTTGAATCATGTAAAAACTGATCGGCCAGCCGGATGACCTGCGGCGGAAAAGTCGCAGAAAACATGCTGCTGAGTATTTTGCCGGAAGGGATATATTTGCGGATTTTAACCATGTCGGGATAAAAGCCCATAGACAGCATCCGGTCGGCTTCATCGAAAATCAGGATTTTCAGGTTGTCCAGCGAAAGCGTGTTTTTAAGCAGATGATCCAATATTCGTCCCGGTGTGCCAATCACAAGTTGAGCGCCGCCGCGAAATGCCTCCAGTTGCGCGTTGTAGCCCACCCCGCCATAAACCACGGCTGTTCTTATAGCTGTTCCCTTGGTCAGCATTTCGGCTTCTCTGGATACCTGAAGGGCGAGTTCGCGTGTCGGTACAAGAACCAGAGCCTGGGCAACATTTTGCTGCGCGTTAATTTTTTGTATAATAGGCAGGATGTAAGCGCCGGTTTTGCCGCTGCCCGTGCGGGATTGCACCATCATATCGTGTCCCGCTAAAAAATAAGGAATGGATTTGGCCTGAACCGGCACAAGGGTTTTCCATCCGGCGCGATTACAGGCCTCGCGCATCTCGGGTGTTAGTTCTTCAAAGGAGATTTCCGGCAAAGAATCGTCCGGTGCAATAGCCTTGGTATCCGTTTGATTCGTTTCCATGTAAGACCTTTCATAAAAATTATTGTGAGACTCAAATTTCATAAACATAGTGTAATGAAACTTGCAAGTCGAACAATCCCGCAAAGCGGAGGGTGTAATACACCGCAGCTTGCTGCGGAATTTGTTTCCAAAGCTTGCTTTGGGGTTTCACGCCCGTGATTATGCAAGGTATTTATTTTAGTATTGTTGAATAATCAAGGGAAAAATTAGGGATAGCGCCATGTAAATAGTAACATGGAAAAAGTCCTGAAGAATGAATGGTGAAAAAATAGCAATAAAGCTTCACCCTCAATTAACTTGCCTTTCTCCCTCAGATGGGAAGAAACCAGAAGGAAGGAGAGGGGAAATCTTCCGTAATTTGCGGAAGCTTCCCCCTCAATTGATGGGTAGGTTAATACCGGCAGACGGGTTAAGGTTTCATAAGAACCATGCCCGTTAAGGTGCCGGTGTAAAGACTGCCGTTAAGCCCGATTTCCGTGGCGGCATATGCGCTGTTATTGGCCGGAGTAATGCCATACGGATAGCTGAAGACAGATTTTCCTGTTGTCCAATCCAATGCTTCGAATGTCCAAAATCCGAATCTTTTTCCGACGCCATAAAACAAGTTGGTCGCCTGACTCATAGCGGGAATTCCATTGGGGATGGTTACCGATTTATTGACCCAGGCTGTGCCCAGTGTCCGTGTCTGCGGATTCCATACGAATTTCTCCACACCATAAGGAGCTATTGGCGCAAAGCCGGACATTAGAACACTGATGACTTTGCTGTCCAGCGACGCTTTCAACTGATTATTGACGACCGTTGCTCCATAACCCCTGACGCATACAGACTGTTCAGACAATGTTTCTTTCGCGCCGGGATTACCAAAAGTAACCGGCACCTGAGCGGCAATGCGCCGGCTTTTTGTTCCGGGGATCTGCTGCCAGTCGGCGGGAATCTCGTCACGCCAGAACAATACAAGATGCATGAGGTTCTGACCGTCTGAAATCACCACAAATTTATCCTGCGTTCCTACTCCCATAAGGGTCGGTGTCGATCCTGAACCTGCTCCGAGCCGCACACCCGAAGCTTCACCCGTTTCATAACCGGCGCTCCATCCTCCCTTGTCGGGATCTATGGTGAGCTCGCTACCGGTCCATTGCACCCGATACATATTTTTATCGGTAACGACATAAATGCCTCCGTTCTCGTCACACGCTATGGAATTGGAATTTTGTTCGCCTTCGGGGAAGCGGTAATAATATGCTTCGTCAAAGAAACGGGAAACAACCCCTATCAATCCATGACTGGTGGCAAAAGCCAGCATGCCGTCCCAGGTCAGGGTCAGTCCTACGATTTTTTCCGCCGGATCAACAAGCAGGTTTGCGGGAATTTCATACACGCCTTGAATAATGATATCCGAATAGCGATTGCCGACAATCGCATCGCCAAATGCAAATATTTTTGTAAACCGGGGCATATAGAACGTATTGTCCTTGTCCACAAGCGTATAGGCGCCTGAAAGCATTTCATCGGGTGAAAAAACGGAAGAAATGGTCAAATTCTCTTTTTTCATGGTTTTGATGTAATTTTGCGCTTCGTCTGCCTTAAACACATCCGTTGATGAACTGCCCCAAATCACGCGTTTGCCGTCCGGATATTTTCCCGAGATGGCAAGTGTAATCAATCCGGGCATGCCGACATGAAAAGATGATCTTGTTGTTAATCTGATTGATTTAGGTCCCGGATAAGGAGAGGATGCCTGGGCGTAGGGATTGCGATGGCTCATGGGCCAGGGCGAATCGGCGATAAAAGGATTTGCAGGCGGTTCATCCGTAAAGTTCGGCGGTGGCACGACCGACCAGGCAAAAGCCTCAACGGAAAACACGGACAGAACAAACAACAGCAACATGGTCATCATCGGAAACAGTCTGAATACTTTTCTCATAAATAGCCTCCAGGAAAGCATAATACCAATACCAATTGGATTTTGGTTATTGGTTGAAACATTTTTTGAAGAGCCCTTTTTCTTTATTCCGGCTTATATGCGCGGGGTATCGCTGATGAATCCTAAAACAGTCGCGGTTGAGACCCCAGCCCGTTCAGTAATTGTTTTAATCATGCACGGTACATTTGGTTCTTTTTCATAACCACGGTATTGAGTTTCATCCACTCTTATGTTATTGACCATCTGGTTAATTTCATCTGATGCTACTTGATACTGAAATCATTTACAATTGCCGTAGAGGCTCAAAATATTGTCATTTTGGATCAACGAATCGGCAAAGAATAATACTGGTTAAATCATGAGAATTCATCTGGAATCAAAGCCTGTCATCGCGCCCTATCGATCTACACATCACTTACGCGTTGTCATCCAATGGGCAGAAGAGCATGGCATAGATACGGCGCCGATACTCTCCAGTAAAGGACTGGAGAAAGCGGATTTTGACAACCCGGATAGATTGATAAAGTTTGAACAGCAATTTGAGATCACTCAAGAGTTGTTCGACATTATTGCCTGTCCGTCTTTAGGACTGCGCATTGGAGAACGCATTAATATCGGTCAGCTGGGAAAATGGATAATGGCTATCAATAGCTGTGCCACTGCCATTGACGCCTTTAAGATGGCTTTTGAGCTTGCCGATCTCATATCATTTCCCTTCCAAATTATCCTTGATGTTCAGGGCGATATTGCCAAATTCAGTTTTGTTGATCTCATAGATATGGGTTGCAGCAGCCGCTACCGTTACGAAATGCATATAGTAGGCGCCTATAATATCTGCTGTGAAATTCTGCGGGAGCGAGTGCAATTTATAGAAATCCGTTTTGCCTATCCCAAGCCGGAATATGCAGAGGAATATAAGAAAATCTTTGATTGTCCGATTATCTTTGATGCCGAAGAGACTCAAATAATTTTCAACAGCAATTACCTGACCAGGCCGTTACCATGCGCCAATACACTGACTAAAAAAATTTATGAAAAAGATTGCCGTCAAACAATTGAGCAACTTATCATGCTTACAACAACAACGGAGTTGGCTAAATCGGCGCTTCAATGCAAAGAAAAAGAGCTTCTCACGCGGTCGCAGCTAGCCCAGCGTTTAAACATGAGCGATCAAACTCTCAAGCGCCGATTGGCTGCTGAGGGTGTGAGTTATAAGTCGCTGGCACAAGGGATCCGTGAGAAAAAAGCTTGCGATCTTCTGCGATCAACAGAACTTTCCATAGAAGAAATTGCCAGTAATGTAGGCTATAGCGATGTGGCTAATTTTTGCCGCGCGTTCAAAGCGTGGACAGGGAAGACCCCGCTTCGTTACCGTGGGAAAAGAGGGATTCTATGAAGCTCCCCCGGTTTAATTGATAAGAACTTTCTTTCAGTTGTCGGCAAGGCCGTGCCGCGGCTTATCTGCGTAAATATGCTTGAAATTCCTGAATTACAGACGATCAGCGCCGACCGCTAAATCCACATACCTTTCCCAACTGAATTGCCGACGGCAGCGACGAACTTTTTCAGCCGTAAGGGGCGCTTTCATAAAGCGTCTTATTTTATCCGCGAGGTCGGACGCGTTTCCCGCTTCGAATAGGTAGCCGCTTTCCCCGTCACGGACACAGTCCCGGAATGCAGGCAGATCGCTGGCGATGACGGGTTTATCAAGAGCGTAGGCAATGTTGAGAGGACCCGATTGCGTCACCGAAAGGTAGGGAGCGACAAACACGTCGGCCGCGGAAAAATAGCGGCCCACCTGTTCATCCGGGACATATCGGTTAATCCAGACAATCCGGGAAAGCAGAGGATCGTCCTGGTGAATGCTGCTCAGGAAGCGATCCTTATCATTTTCCTCACCTTGACGACCATGGAAGGATTCACCGACAATAAGCAGTGAAACATCCGGATAATCGGGAGCGATGGTCTGAAAGGCTTCCAGAAGAAGATTCAGCCCTTTGTAGGGCCGGATGAATCCGAAGAAGAGGAGAACCATCCCGCGCAGCCCCAGGTCGCGCCGGATGGATTCCGCCGCTTCGGACGGAAGGCCGAATTGGTCATAAACGGGATGAAAAGCCGTAATCATTTTTTTTTGATCGACCCCGATTTGTCGTGCCCGATCGGCTTCCGCCTGACCATGCATGATCAGACGGTGAGACATATTCATGATGAGGCGGCTTAGAAACGCGTCGCCCGGGAAACGTTCGTGAGGCAGCGTGTTGTGAACGACGAGACAGATTTTGATCTTGGTCAGCAGCTTCAGGGCGGCGAACAGAAATAAAAATACGGGGGCATGAACCGGGTGAACCCAATGTGTGATGAACATATCATAGCGGCCACGACGCAAGTGCTTGATCAGCTTCGCCCAGGTTAGCGGATTTGTATAGCTCAGGATCCGCAGACCCTCCCGATGAAAAGTCGAAGAATTCTCTTCATCCCGACGGTTCCGCGAAGATGACGGCATGAGAAAACGGGGATAGAGCTTCGACCAGTAAAGTGTATCAACCGTCAGATTCCGTCTGCTCCGCATTGCTTCAGCCAGGCGGCTGTTGAAATGAACAATGCCTCCCCGGGCAGGATGTGAAGGTCCAAGCAGGGCAATCTTCATGGCTGGTTGACTCCGTTTCATTTTTCATCTCGAAAATATAGGATTAAATATCAATATCGCATCATATTCCAAGCCGCTTTTATCAGGCTGGGCGTGTGGCAGATCATATTGGAGTAGGCCTGATTCGCCAGGGGGCAGGCGCACTCCATGTTCCGAATGGAACGGCGCACCCGGGAGGCCTGCTCCGAATGCCAGACCGCCCGGAAGTTGTAATTCGTCTCCCGCAGGTTTCCCAAAGGCTTTGCATGTCCCAGCACCGAGCAGGGCCAGAGTTCGCCCCCGGGGGTTAAATGGACATTGGAAATACCGGCAAAGCAAGGCAGAATCTGCCGTTTCTCCTGAACGATCCGAACAGCGAGATCGTAATAAACGAGTCGCAAAGACTCGGTCATTCTCGCCAATGATTTTTTGGTGCGCATGGTCTTGCGAATCTTGGCAGCAAACCCCCGCACAAGCCTTGCGTACTCCTGTGCGGCAGGCGTAATGGGCTCACCGATATTCTGAAATTCTTCTCCCTGCTGGGCGATTTCATTGCGGTAACTCTGCACGTTCAGGCTATGCACGAAATCCTCAATGTCCTCAAGGTCGTCTTTGTTGAAATTAGAAACCACCGTTCCGAGCTCCAGGTGAAAATTGGGATATTCCGTTTCCATTTCCTTCAAGCCGGCGATCGTTGCCATAAGCTTTTCCCAGTTGCCGGGGACGCCCCGGATTTCATCGTGCTTTCGGCCGACGCCGTCGATGGAGGGCTTAATGGTAACAGGAATATTCAATCCTCTCTTTCGCACCCTGTTGAGAATCTCGCGCGTTGCGGAGATAACGCGGTCCGTGTCAATGCCGTTCGTGGGCGCGTGGATGATTCGCGGATGAAGATGATCCAGGGCCGCTTCCACAATTTCCGGTAGATCGTTCCGCAGAAAAGGCTCCCCTCCGGTCATATTAAAAAAATAGACAGGTCCCACGGAGCGGAAAATTTTTTCTATTTCCTCAATCTTCAGTTCGTTGTCCGGACGCTGATCTTTTTGCCGATAGATTTTCCAGATATTGCATGTTTTGCAGCGGCTTTGGCAGGCATGCGTTACCGAGAACGTCAGCGTGACCGGTCCCGGCGGGGACACAATGCCCCGGCGCGCCAGTTTGAAGGACAACGACCGGGGATAGATATGCGTGATGAAATCTTTAATGTTCAAGATGATTTGCTTCCTTCGAAACTAAATATATCCGTATTTTTTCAGCTTGTTTTCATCAAGGGAAAATGCCGCTGATAATTTTTTATTGCCTTCCATGAACTCCTTCAAAATAATTGCCTTTTGCTCATCGGTGGGTAAAGGGATGATGTCTTTCTTTTGCAGCAGCCGCATCAGTTTGTTGAAAATATTGTCCTGGCCGCGGATATCCTCAAACTTGTAATAACGACGCATCGCAGAATTATTCAGCCGGATCTTCTTCATCATCCTTTCGACAAAGGGCGGATTAATATTGGAAACAATAATTTCACCCCGGGGCGTTTTGCTTTTTTTATTCCAGTGCTTGCCTTCCAGTCTTTTCTGTACCACCGGAGGTTCAATGCGCAAAATTTCAGCCAACCTCCGGATAAATTCCATCGGGTCCGACAGGAAATCCTCATACAGAAGAATATGCAGTTTTTCTTTGGTAAAAAAGCCGGCATACCGGATCATCAGATCATGATAGTAGTACGAGGCAAAAGAATCTTTATTCTCAATACAGTAGGACAAATACTTATCAAAAGATTCCACATCCGGATCATGGATAAAATATCGGTAGCTTTGCGCGTAATTGGAGTAAATCAGGTCTTTCTGGTTTCGGATGGTTGCCAGAATTTCTATGCTGTCCGCCTTGCCGGCAAAATAGGCTGCGAGTCTTCCGGGAAAATCGAAAGGATTCATGCTCATGGAATATCTTTTTTCCAGGTGAATGCGCTGATTGGTATACATTTCATCGGACAGCACATTGATTTTATCCGGCGACAGGCACACGTCCTCCCCTGCGGATTGCGACAAGACACCGTCTCTGATGCTGAACTTTTCCAGATAATGGATCACGCCATCGGCATGAAGTCGCTTGAACAAACCTTCCTGAATGGTTGTCGTCGCTGTTTTGGGATACCCTATGTGAATCAACAGCTTTTTCATTCCGCTCCTTCAAAACGGTAATTATACCATCGATAAAAAAACCGCAGGCCTACTCTGCTCGCCCTGCTGGCGGAGGCAAGAAATATGATATTTCCCATGTTTCTGCCATATTTTTTTATCAGGCTGATGCGGTTGGCTTTCCGAATATAATACATCAATCGGTCATCACTGATATCCGACAGGTTGATGATGGGCGGAATCGGCTCGTAAAAATTGTAATAATACATCGAGGGAAACATCTCTTTGTTCATCTTGTCTTTCATCATTTCCCAGAGTTCCGTTCCGGGAAACGGGACCGTGACGCTGAACATGGTTTCATCCAGATGCGATTTTCCGGCGAACGCAAGAGTTTTTGCAATCGTGGCCTCCGTGTCCCCGGGGAGGCCCAGCATGAAATATCCTTTGGTGAGGATGTTTGCTTCCCGGGTCATTTTTAAGGCGATTTCCACTTCCCGGATGTCGGTGGTTTTGCCGATTCTGTTGAGGATGGTTTCGTCAGCGGACTCAATGCCATAGTTTATTTTCTCGCAACCGGCAGCCTTCATCATGCTCAACAAATCAGGGGTTATCGTATCGACCCGGCTTAAACACTGAAAGGTGATATCGAGTTTTTCCCGGAGAATCAGATGACAAATATCCGTCACCCGTTGTTTGTCGAGCATGAATAAATCATCCACAAAATAAAACGATCGGATTCCGAAATCCGCGATCACCCGCTTGATTTCGTCGATCACGCTTTCAGGACTTCTGGCTCTGAATTTTTTCCCGAACAATCCCTTGTAACAAAATGAGCAATTAAAAGGACAGCCCCGCGAGGTAATAATCGTAGCCATTTTCTTGTTCTGAACGGATTTGAGCATGTAATTTCCGAAAAGTTTCCTTTCCGGGTACGGGAGGGCGTCCAGATCCGGTATGAATTCTCCGAGCTGGTTGTGTATGATCCGGTCGTCAGATCGGTATGACAATCCCTGAATATTCCGATAATCGTTCGTCTTGTTGTTAAAACAGCTGATTAATGCGCGGAAGGAATCTTCGCCTTCGCCTCTGATGACAAAGTCCACCGCTTCGTCGGACAGTATTTCATCGGCGAAAAGCGTCGGATGCGGCCCTCCCAGAACAACAGGAATGTTCTTTCTGGATTTTACAGCTTTGGCCAGATCGAGGCCCTGCTGATAATTGTTAACCATCGCGCTGATGCCGATTACATCCGGACGATCGAGCAGGATCGTTTCGCTGTCTTTTCTTATGCCGTGCGTTTTTAAACTGAAATCAAAGATTTTTACGCGATGCCCTTCTTGGATGAGAATAGCCGCGATAATACCCAATCCGAGCGGCGGATATACATTGATGATGCGCGAAGCTGGAGCCACTAGTGCAATATTCATATGAGGACGAATCTTTCTTTTATGCGTTGAAATCAGCGCGCCGAACGAATATCCGGCAGGCATTCGTGAATTTATGGATAATCACGGATACCCGCCAGCGCGGGAATGAATCAAAAATCGCTAATATAATTGACGAAACCTTACTTTCAGCCGCAGGCACTATAGGAAACATGCTCTTGTGAGTCAAGAAAATTTTGGGCAGGGGATTGTTGGTTCAAGCAAGGCCGAGGGATAAAATACAATACCAGCTTTTCATAAAAGGACATTACATCCATGCGCGGAAACAGAAGACGGATTAAGGCTTCCGGTTTTTATGAATTATTGGGTCATCTGCGCCGGTCTGCAAAAGACTGTAGGCTCATCTTTGTAAACGGGGAATTCATTTTTTTATTTATTTTAACCTTTCATGGTTTTGCAGATTTTTTCTTCATGGCCGTCGCCTGGTCCTTCATGAGAAAATTATGGGCGTCACGAGCCGTTTCCTCCGGCAGTTCCTCCATCGGCATGTGTCCGCAGTCTTTGTACAGGATCACTTCTGCATGGGGAAGGTCGCGTTTCCAGTGTTCCAGTGTCTCGGGCCAGCGTGACCATATGTCCTTATCGCCCCAGGCCATAAGAACCGGTGCCTT
>JASEHT010000043.1 GCA_030018675.1 Smithella sp. | reverse complement strand
ATCATATGATATTATTCTATGATATTCATATTTCATTTCATTACAGACGACACATTCCGCATAGTCCTGAACATCCTAACAACAATCTAAAAACATACTTGAGTAGTCATGGGCCGGATTATTTGAGTTGACAGGACCGAGTGCTTTTCTTATACTGCCAGTCAGTAAAAAAAGATTTTTATGATCAGCACTATACAGAACATGAAGTTTTTTTCTTTACTCATGGATACCTCGAATAATAGCCGATAATAATTCGGTTACGACAATACAAAATGGAAGGATACATTGCTATGATTACAGTAAACATTGATGGAAAAGATTGTGTAATTGTCCCGGGCCTGACAATTATCGATGCGGCCCGTTCTTGCGGAATTGACATTCCCTCCCTAGGATACGACCCGCGCGTCAGCCCGCCCAGTAACGTTGAAGCCGCGTTTGTGGAAGTGACCGACGACGGTAAAACCCGCTTTGTCTCAGCAACATCCACGCCGGTTGAGGACGGCATGGTCATCCGCACGCAATCCGAGGCGCTTTACAGTTATCGAAAAATCTACCTTCAGGCCCTCCTCCGCAATCATTGGGGCGACTGCGTTGCGCCCTGCGTTTTACGCTGTCCGGCACACATCGACATTCAAAAATACATTTATCATGTTGATTGCGGAAATTTTGCCGAAGCACTCGCGGTGATCAAAGACAAAAACCCCCTGCCCGCGGTCTGCGGCCGGGTCTGTCCCCATCCCTGTGAAGCCGATTGCCGCCGCAACGCTCTTGACAGCGCGGTCAACATCAACGGCATCAAACGCTTCGTCGCTGACTGGGACACGTTCCAAATGGAGTCCTACAAACCCGAATGTCTTCCGGATACGAAGCATAAAATCGCGATCATCGGCGCGGGACCCGCGGGACTTGCAGCCGCCTGGTTTTTACGTCGCCTGGGTCATGGCGTGACGATTTTCGAAATGCAGGAAGCAGCCGGCGGCATGCTGCGATGGGGAATCCCCTACTATCGCCTGCCTGAAAAAGACCTCGACGCTGAAATTCAGTCGATCCTTGATCTCGGAATCAACATTTCCTACAAAAAGAAGCTGGGCCGTGATTTCACACTCGAATCGCTCAAAAGAGACGGCTTCGAGGCTGTTTTTCTTGGTATGGGCGCGCAAAAAGCGACCGCCATGGGCGCGAAAGGCGAAGATACAAAAGGCGTCATGTCCGGCCTCGATTTTCTTGCCGGACTTGCGCGGGGTGAAAAGCCTGTTCTGGGCAGCCGTGTCATTGTCATCGGCGGTGGAAACACCGCCATGGACGCGGCGCGTAGCGCTGTCCGCCTGGGTGTCAAAGACGTGATCGTGGCCTACCGCCGCACCCGTCACGAAATGCCCGCCCAGGATATCGAAATAGAAGAAGCCATTGAGGAAGGCGTCAACGTGCAGTATCTAACCGCACCGGTTTCCATTGCACCTGCTGGAGAGGCACTGGAAATGACCTGTGTGAAGATGGTCTTGGGCGAACCGGATAAAAGCGGCAGACGGCGTCCCGTACCCCAGCAGGGTTCAGAATTTACGCTCACAGCCACAACGATTATTTCGGCTATCGGTCAGGCGGTGGACGGCTTTTGCATCGGCGATCAGACATTAATTGACAAATGGGGAAACGTGGTCGTCAATCCCCAAACCCTTCAAACAGCGCTCCCCTGGGTTTTTTCCGGTGGCGACTGCGTCACCGGTCCCGACATCGCCATTGCCGCCATTGGCGCGGGCAGGCGCGCCGCGGAAGCGATGGATGAATTTGTGCGCACCGGCAACGTCAAAGGAAAAGATGATTCTTACACCTGTACAAAAGGAGCATGGCAGGATCTGCCGCCGGACACTTTTATAGACATCGTTAAAACGGATCGCCGGGAGGTACCGGCAATTGAGCCTGATATCCGAAAAGAGAATTTTAAAGAATCAACTGTCACATGGGATCAGGAAACCGCGATGGCGGAAGCGTCCCGCTGTCTCGCGTGCGGCTGCACGGAGCGCTATGATTGCTCGCTTCGCAACTACGCCAGCGACTACGGCGTCGCGCACGATCACGCTTCACCGGCTACCCCCCTACCCATTGATCATAATCATCCCATCATCGCTCGGGACCCCGGCAAGTGTATCCTGTGCGGCCTTTGCCTGAAAGTCTGCCGGGAAATGGAAGGTGTTTCCGCGCTGAGCTTCTATGAAACCAACGATATTTTAACCATCGGCCCCAATGACCACCGGCCGCTGGACATGACTGTCTGCGTGGCCTGCGGTCATTGCGCCATGGTCTGCCCCACCGGTGCCCTTACGCTGAAACCCGCTTTGCCCGACGTTTACCGCGCCCTGAAAGATCCTCACCTGACCGTTGTTGCTCAGATCGCTCCGGCTGTGCGCGCCGCATTCGGCGAACAATATGGTATTTCCGGTGCCGACGTCATGCCGGTTTTAAGCGCCTGCCTCAAGCAACTGGGCTTCAATTTTGTTTTTGACACCTGCTGGGCTGCCGATCTGACCATCATGGAGGAAGGCACGGAATTTCTGTCTCGTTTGGCCGAAGGAGGTGTTCTGCCGCAGATCACTTCCTGCTGCCCCGCCTGGGTCAATTATTGCGAAAAAATGGCCCCTGATGTTTTACCGCACCTGTCTTCGTGTAAATCGCCCCAACAGATGTTCGGCGCGGTAATGAAGCAGTATTTCGCCAAAGAACTGAAAATTCATCCCGAATTGCTGTATTTTGTTTCGATCATGCCCTGCAATGCCAAGAAGTATGAGGCCCTGCGGCCCGAGTTCAAAACGGATCACCTTCAGGATGTGGACAAAGTCCTGACCACCTGGGATGTCATGACCATGCTGGAAGAAAAAAATATCGATCCGCGCGGGATAACGCCTGTGCCGGTGGATGCGTTCTTCGGCAAGGTGTCCGGCGCGGGCATTATTTTCGGAGCCAGCGGCGGCGTTGCTGAAGCTGCGCTTCGTCTGGCGGCCGAACGTGTCATGGGCCATCGCATGGAAAGCTTTAACTATGAAGGAGTCCGGGGGCTCCAGGGGGTAAAGGAAACCACCATCACCCTGGGTGAGTCCCAGGTCCGGCTGGCGGTGGTCAGCGGCCTTCAAAACGCTCAAACCCTCATCGACCGGATGCGGGCCGGCGATGCCCCGTACGATCTGATTGAAATCATGGCCTGTCCCGGCGGCTGCATCAACGGCTCCGGCAATCCCGCACCGCTTTTGAAAAGCGATACGGAACAGCGCCTGGACGTTCTGTACCGTCTGGACCAGGAGGCGCCGATCCGCACCAGCCAGGACAATCCGTCCGTTCAGGCCATTTATACTAACTGGCTCGGCGAGCCGGACAGCGAAACGTCGCATCACGCCCTTCATACGACCTATAAACGCCGCTCCATGCGCCTGCAGGACATCAAAGAAGAAACGGCGGTATCCTCCTCCGAACCCGTGGTAGATGTGGGCGTGTGTATCGGGACCAACTGTTATGTCAAAGGCTCCTGGAAACTGCTCGAAGGCCTGGCCGCCGAATTAAGAAAACGGGGGCTTTCGGAACGCTTCCGTGTCAAGGCGCGTTTCTGCACCGGACAGTGCGAGGGCGGCCCCAATGTGGCAATCGGCAACAAAATTATTTCCGTGGAAAGTACGGATCAGGCCGGGGCATTTATCGACACCCACCTGATGCCGCTGCTTCCCTCGGAAGAATCAGGGAAATAAAATGCTTTTAATAACCATTTGTGTCGGCAGTTCATGCAGCTTGCGCGGTTCAGACGAACTGGCTTCGGAATTGTTTCGTCTGATTGAAAAAGAAAAACTCGAAGGTATGGTTGATATTGTCGGGGCTTTTTGCATGGACGCCTGTTCCAAAGGCGTCTCCGTGCGGGTGGGTGAACAGGAATTCAACGGGATCCGGCCCGAACAGGCGGAAGCTTTTTTTTACAAAGAAGTCGTCGCACGGATTGACAACAAACTTGCTTCGCACAGCCCCGAAGCGCAGATCGCCCCGGCTTCTTCCGGAAAGGAAGGCGCGTCATGAATGAACCTGTCATCATCACCAATTCGGCCCGCTGCCGCGATTGTTACCGGTGCGTAAGAGACTGCGATGTTAAAGCCATCCGGGTTCACGACGGCCAGGCTCAGGTGGTTCCTCAATTGTGCATTTTTTGCGGTACGTGCATCCGTACTTGTCCGCAACAGGCGAAGGACGTGCAGAGTTCAGCGCCTGATATCAAGCAGGCGCTGCAGGACGGACGCAGGCTCATCGCGTCGGTCGCCCCTTCTGCACCGGCGTATTTCAACTTCCGCCATTTCTCCGAAATGGAAACGGCACTCAAAAAGTTAGGGTTTTACGCCGTGGAGGAAACCGCCCTCGGAGCGGAAATGGTCGGTATTGCGCACCGGGATTATATCGGAAAAATGCCCCACACCCACCCCGTGATCACATCGTCTTGCCCTGTCATCGTCAATCTGATCGAAAAATATCATCCTGACCTGATTCCCCATCTGGCACCGATTATCTCGCCGATGATCGCGCACGGCCGCGTACTTGCTCAAAAGCATGGACCCGATGCCTATATGGTTTTTATCGGGCCCTGCATCGCAAAAAAAATGGAAATTCATGACACGGCCTTAAAAGGCTCGGTGTCGGCAGCCATGACCTTTCGCGGTTTGGCCAATTGGATGAAGCAGGAGGGCGTCGCCATAGAAAGCCGGGATGTCCCCGCAGAGCCGTCATCCTCGGTGGACGCACGATTGTTTCCTGTGGAGGGCGGACTGATCGGCGCAGCGGGCTTGAATACCGACATGCTGGACGGCAAAATGGTTGTGGCCTCGGGACTCGAAACGTGTCGCAACATTCTCGACGACATTCGGGCCGGTCAACTCAAAGCGTCGCTCGTCGAACTCATGGCGTGCACAGGCGGCTGCATCAACGGCCCGGCAATGGCTGATTTACCGGGCGGCATCTATGTGGCGCGTCAGAAAGTCATCGATTACCACCGGAATCGTCCGGTATATCAACTGCTCCCCCGTGAGAGCTGGCCTGACTTATCGCGCACCTATACCGACAAAAGAGATCCGATTCCGGAATTCAGTGAGAAGGAGATTTCGGACGTCCTGCACAAAGTCAACAAATATACGAAGGATGATGAGCTCAACTGCGGCGCCTGCGGTTATTCAAGCTGTCGTGAAAAAGCTATTGCAACCCTGCGTGGAATGGCGGAGGTCACCATGTGCATTCCCTACATGCGCAGCCGTTCGGAATCTCTAAGGCAAGTCGTCATGGATGTTTCGCCCAATTCCATTCTGATTCTCGATTATCATTTGGGCATACAGGACATTTCACCCTCCGCGGAACATCTCTTCGGCTGTAAGCTGGCCGACGTGAAAGGTAAACATCTCTCCAGGCTGATCCCTAATTATGATGATTTCGTCACAGTGCGCGACACAGGCATACCGGTCATCGGAAAAGTTCGACGGATCAATGATCGTCTTGTGGCGGAACAAAACATTGTGAAGGTGGAAGGACAAACGCTTTTGGTAGCGATCATGCGCGATATTACCGAGCATGAAACGGAAAAGCAGAAGTTCCTGGAACTTCGGTCTGAAACACTTGAAAAGACACGGGAGGTGGTGCGCAAACAAATGCGTGTCGCCCACGAAATCGCGCATCTTCTCGGCGAAACCACGGCGGAAAGCAAGATGATTGTCTCGCATCTGGCAAAACTGCTCGAAGAGGAATCAACGAAGTGAGACAACTGGTAGAATGCAACTGGAGCAGCTTAAACAAGACCGGTGAGGAGCTTTGCGGTGACGCGGTCATCATCCGCACCAAACCCGACTCTTTCGTTGCCGTTTTATCCGACGGCCTTGGCAGTGGTGTCAAAGCCAGCATTCTGTCGTCACTTACCGCTGAAATCGCCGCGCGGATGTTCGAAGCGGACGGAACAGTGGAAGATGTGATGCAGACACTGGTCGAAACCCTTCCCGAATGCTCGGTGCGCAAGCTGGCCTACGCCACTTTTGCGGTCATGATTGTCTATAGCGGCCACGATGCCCATCTCGTCTTGTTTGATTCTCCGCCGTTGATTCTGATTCGCGACAACGCGATTCTCACACTGCCTCTCGAAGAACGTGAAGTCAAAGGCAGAGTCATCCGGGAAGCGCACTTTGAACTCAGGGAAAACGACTACATGGTTTTAATCAGCGATGGTTACACGCACGCCGGACTCGGAGGTATTTACCGCCTGGGTTGGGGGTGGAAAAACGTGGCCGCGGCCGTGCAGCGTTTTGTGCACACGGGTGTGGATACGGTGAAGCTGACGGAGGCTTTGTCGAAAACCTGCATGAAGCTCTACAGTGACAAACCGGGCGACGACGCCACTGTCATTTGCATGAAAGTCAGACCCGCGATTTCCGTCAGTGTGTTGACCGGACCGCCCGCCAACAAGGACATGGATGAATTCGCGGTTTCCCGCCTAATGGCCTCAAAGGGTGATAAAATCATCTGCGGCGGCAGTACCGCGCAGTTGGCGGCTCGCGTTCTCAATGAACCGCTCGAAGTTGAATGGGTGCCGCCCTGGAAGCGCACCAGCGAAGAACCGAAGAAAAAAGGCTCGCCGCCGACAGCTTCCTTAAAGGGTATCAACCTGGTTACTGAAGGGATTCTCACCATCGGCCAGGCCCTCGAAATTATGCGCGGAACCAAAACAATTCACGATCTTCCGAGAGATAACGACGCGGCAACCCGTCTCGCCCGCTATTTTCTCGCCGCGGACGACATTCACCTCATTGTGGGAACGGCCATCAACCCCAATCAGGTGGCTGATCTTATTCGGGGGGAACCGATGCGAATGGTCTATATCCGTGAGCTGATAACCGACCTCAAGGCCAGAAATAAAATCGTAACGGTCGAAAGGATTTAAATTCTGTACGTTTGCAGGCTGTCAGTCTATGGCCTGATAGCATCATTCTTCATGCAGGATGATGCTTCCTAAATCCTTTTGAAATGTCTGCTTTCTAGGCAGGATCATTCGGACCCTGGTTCCGGTCGGACCTTCTTTCGAATCCGCATTGGATTCAATGGAGATTTCACCTTGGTGGGCTTTGACGGCGGCGTAAGCTGACGGCAACCCCAAACCCGTCCCCTCGCCTACGGCCTTGGTGGTGAAAAAAGGAGTAAAAAGCAAAGGAATATTTTCCGGGGGAATTCCCACGCCTTCGTCTGTCAGGGTGATAGACACCTGCCGATCGTCTCCTGCAACGTCGATCCTCAAAATGCCGCCCCGGGGCATAGATTCCACGGCGTTTCTTGCCAGATCCAATAAAATATCCGCCATCTGTTGCGCGTCGAGCCAGACGGCGTCGTCCTTCAAGGAAGAACTCAGTACGACAGTAACGCCATCGGGCTTTGACAGTTTCTCCAGGCTCTCGTCGATGATTTTTTGAAGGCGGGTTTTTCTGAACTTCATACCGGACAAAAGATATGCCCCCTTTATCTGTAATCTGTCATGTTTTCATGAATATCACTTTCATATCCAAATAAAAAGAGCAAATCATTTTATCTTATTGACATTAAAACATCGGGCATGATAGACGATGCTCCAAACGTTGAACTGGCATGCAGGAAGGCCTACTCAACTACCGACCGAAGAATCCGTGAAATGGGTTTTGGCGCAGGCTGGAAATTTACAACATGAAAAAATATTCCGATGTCTTCCACATCACGTCGGAAGTCAGCAAGGGCAGTCATTTGATCATGACCATTCAGACGCCATTTATATAAGGGTTTAATTATGAAAGTTGAAACAATCGTTCAAGCGCTGGGATTAGAGGTAAAATGCTGCCGGGGTCAACTGGGAAAAGAAGTCACGGGCGGCTACACGGGAGATCTCTTAAGCGACGTTATGGGCAACTCCCGGGAAGGTTATATCTGGATCACCCGCCAGGTGCATCAGAACATCGTCGCCGTCGCCAGCCTCAAGGAACACGCGGGAATCATCCTGATCAACTCGAGTCAGCCGACCGACGATACGTTGGAAAAAGCCCGGACCGAACAGATACCGATTATGGTGTCCGACCTGCCCGCCTTTGAAATTTCGGGCAAAGTATTTAATTTACTGACTTCAAAGACCTGATCACCAAAGGGAGTCACTCAAGAAGGTCATTGACGTCCTTATGATTGCCAGCGGTAAATTTCAATGCTGAAAGCATTTAATTGTGACCTCCACATTCACACCTGCCTTTCCCCCTGCGCCGAACTTGACATGCATCCGCTGGTGCTGGTGCAAAAGGCTCTGGATAGGCATCTTGATATGATCGCTATTTGCGATCACAACGCCTCCGACAATGTCCAGTATGTCATGGCGGCTGCCGAAGATCAATTAAGTATTATCCCAGGCATGGAGATCACCACCCTCGAAGAAGTGCACCTGCTGGCGCTTTTTGATTCCCTGCCGCCCCTTCTGAAACTTCAGCAAATCATCGATGAACACCTGTTCGGCAAGAATGATGAAAAACGTTTCGGCGTTCAGGCAATCGTCAATGAACTGGGTGAAGTGGAAGGCATCAACAATCAGCTGCTCATCGGCGCAACGGATTTGTCCATTGACATTCTTGTCGATACCATTCATCAGTATGGCGGTCTCGCCATTCCCGCTCATATCGACCGGGAGAGTTTCAGTGTCCTGAGTCAACTGGGTTTTATCGATAGGGACGCCGGTTTTGATGCACTGGAAATATCGAAAAGAACAGGCATTCAGAAGGGTCGCCTGCAGTACCGTGAACTGGTTCAATACCCGTTTCTGACATCTTCCGACGCACACTTTATCGGAGATATCGGCAACGCCTTCACAAAAATCCTTATGCAGGAAACTACCTTTTCGGAATTGAAAATGGCGCTGAGTAATCAAAACGGTCGGCGCATCCTGGAGTAGAAATGCTTTCTCTTGCTGCCCACATACTCGATATCGCTGAAAATTCGGTCCGGGCGTCCGCAAAACTAATTGAGATCCTTATAGAGGAAGACACAAATGATGATTGTCTAATCATCGAAATTATCGATGACGGCCATGGAATGGATGAAAAAACACTCAATAAAGTCCGCGACCCTTTCTACACAACCAAAACGGTTCGCCGCGTCGGTTTGGGGCTTCCACTTCTGGCGGAGGCTGCCGAGCGATCCGGAGGAACGCTTCAAATGGCATCCCGTAAAAATATGGGAACCAGGATCAAAGCCACGTTTGGTTTAAAGCATCTGGACCGCCAGCCGCTAGGCGACATCGTCAGCACGCTCATCATTTTGATTGTTGCCAATATTCATATTGATTTTCTTTATAAACACAGGTATAATGACCGGCAGTTTGAAATTGACACTCGTGTAATTCGTAAAGAAATCGGGAATATACCCATCAATCATCCCGAGATAATAAAATACATCCGGGGCGTCATTGAAGAGGGTCTAAGTGAAATCGGATCTGAATCATAAACCGCCCCAAAAATCGAGGAGGGAGTAAATGAAAGTCGAAGATACAGAATTATTGAAAGAGTTCACACCGGAACAGGTAGAAAAGCTAAACAGCATCATTGAAAAACATAAGGGCAAGGCAGGCGCTCTGATCCCCGTCCTGGAAGAAGCGCAGGTTTGTCTGGAATACCTGCCCCTGACCGTCCAGAAAAAGATTGCCGCGGGTTTGAATCTGCCCCTGAGCCGGGTATACGGCGTCGTCACCTTTTACTCGTTTTTCACCATGACCCCGCGCGGCAAGCACACCATTCGCGTTTGCCTGGGCACGGCCTGTTACGTGCGCGGCGGCAAGGTACTGACGGAAACACTCGAAAAGCAGTTCGGCATTAAAGAAGGCGAAACCACGGCGGACCGGTTGTTTACACTGGAGTCCGTTCGCTGTCTTGGCGCCTGCGGTCTGGGACCGGTTATCGTGATTGACGAGGATGTCCATGGGCGTGTCAAACCCGGAAAAATCAAAGAGATCTTGACCCAATACAACTAATTTAAAAAAATAAAGCGGAGGAAACGCCCATGGCGAAATTAACCATTGATGATTTAAAGAAGATCAAAGAAAAAGTTCATAAAGAAATGTCTCTGCGTGACGGTGACCGTCGCGTTAAAGTCACCGTTCATATGGGAACCTGCGGGATTGCTTCCGGCGCAAAAGAAGTGATGGACACGCTTTTGGAAGAAATCGAAGCCGCCAAGGTTCACGATGTGGTCGTCACGACATCCGGATGCATGGGGCTTTGCAGTCGCGAGCCGCTGGTTACGGTTGAAGTGCTCAATCAGGAGCCGATTAAATACGAGTATGTCAACCCCAATAAAATACGGCAGATATTCAAGCGTCACGTTCTGTCCGGTGAAGTTCAAACACCTTTTGTTCTGGCTAAAGGAACTGAAATAATAAAATAATTAGGATCGTCGCAGCGGGAGCCTTGAGCCCCGGAGACGACTGTTAAGGAGGATATTGGATCAATGAAAGTATTTCGTTCTCACTTGTTACTCTGCGGTGGCACTGGGTGCCAGGCATCCGGCAGTCTCGGTGTAAAAAACGCCATCCTGGAAGAAATCGTCAAAAGAAAACTGGCTGACGAGATTAAAGTTGTTGAAACCGGCTGCAACGGTTTTTGCGCTCTGGGCCCCATTTTGGTGATCTATCCGGAAGGCGTCATCTACATCAACCTTAAACCGGCCGATATTCCGGAATTGGTGGAAGAACATCTTGTGAAGGGCCGCATTGTTGAAAAACTGCTCTATCGTGAACCGGGCACGGACAAAATTATTCCTACCATGCAGGACATTCCTTTCTTCGCTCACCAGGAGCTGCGCGCACTGAAAAACCGCGGTTTAATCGATCCTGAAAAAATCGAAGAATACATCGCCCGTGACGGTTATGCCGGCATGGCCAAGGCGCTCACCGAAATGACACCGGACCAGATCGTTCAGGAAATGCTCGATTCCGGTCTGCGCGGCCGCGGCGGCGCGGGTTTCCCCACGGGTTTGAAATGGAAGTTTGCAGCCCAGTCTCCGAGCGACGTCAAGTATGTCCTTTGCAACGCGGATGAAGGCGATCCCGGCGCGTTCATGGATCGCAGCATTCTGGAAGCAGACCCGCACTCCGTTCTGGAAGGCATGGTCATTGCGGCCAAAGCCATCGGCTCCGGCCACGGCTATATTTACTGCCGCGCTGAATACCCTCTAGCCATCCATCGCCTTAATGTTGCCATCGATCAGGCGAAGGAAGCCGGCCTTTTGGGAAAAGATATTCTCGGCACCGGCTTTAATTTCGATTTGGAAATTTATCAGGGCGCCGGCGCGTTTGTCTGCGGAGAAGAAACCGCTTTGATGACCTCCATTGAGGGCAAACGCGGTATGCCGCGGCCTCGTCCGCCCTTCCCGGCCGTTGCGGGTTTGTGGCAGAAACCCAGCATCCTCAACAACGTTGAAACTCTGGCCAATGTCGGACAGATTATTTTACGCGGAGCAAATTGGTATTCCTCCGTGGGAACAGAAAAAAGCAAAGGTACGAAAGTTTTCGCCCTCACCGGCGACGTGAACAACGTAGGCTTAGTGGAAGTTCCTATGGGAACGAAACTGGGCACTATCGTTTACGATATCGGCGGCGGCATTCCCAAGGGCAAAAAATTCAAAGCCGCCCAACTCGGCGGTCCCTCAGGCGGCATGATTCCTGTTCAACACCTGAACGCTCCGGTTGATTACGAAAAAGTCATGGAACTCGGCGCCATCATGGGCTCCGGCGGTTTGATCGTTATGAACGAAGATAAATGCGCCGTGGACATGGCCAGATTCTTCATGGATTTCTGCCAGGATGAATCCTGCGGCAAATGCACTCCCTGCCGCGAAGGCACGAAACGCATGCTCGACATCCTAACGGACATCACCAAAGGCAAAGGGAAAGCGGGCGATATCGAGCTTCTGGAGGATATGGCTTCGGTCATCAAAAACTCCGCGCTGTGCGGCCTGGGGCAGACGGCGCCCAATCCTGTTTTAAGCACGCTCCGTTATTTCCGCAAAGAATATGAAGAGCATATCTTTGAACATCGCTGTCGCGCCACCGTTTGCCATGCCATGTATAAGTCGCCCTGCCAGCACACCTGCCCGATCGAGATGGACATTCCCTCTTACATCGCGCTGATTCGCGAAGGCCGCTTTGAAGACGCTTACAAAATTCTCCTTCAAACCAACCCCTTCCCGTCCGTCTGCGGCCGCGTCTGCGATCACAAATGCCAGTCTAAGTGCCGCCGCGGCAACATGGATGAGCCCCTGGCCATTAAATTCCTGAAACGCTTCATCACGGACAATGCGCCGCGTCCGCGAACAGAACCCGTGCCGGTCACCCGCAAGGAAAAAATCGCCGTCATCGGCGCCGGACCTGCCGGTCTTACCGCCGCGCGCGATCTGGCCCTGCGCGGCTACAAAGTGACCGTGTTTGAAGAATTAAACAAAGCCGGCGGCATGCTCTACTGGGGCATTCCTTCCTATCGTCTGCCGCGCAACATTCTGGACGGCGAAATCGACGACATCCGCGCTTTGGGCGTGGAAATCAAACTCAACACCCGTATCGGCAAGGACATAACCTTTGCCAAGCTGGAAAAGGAATTTGACTATATTTACCTGGCCACAGGCGCGCACAAGAGCCAGAAAATGGGCGTCAAAGGCGAAGATCTGAAAAATGTTTACGGCGGCGTAGAGTTCCTTCGCGACTTCAACAACAACGAGGACGAGTGGCTTAAAGGCGAGAAGACCCTGGGCAAGAAAGTGGCCGTTATCGGCGGCGGAAATTCCGCAATCGACGCAGCCCGCGTTGCGCTGCGCCTGGCCTCTGAAGTCACCATTCTTTATCGGCGTCTGAGGGCGGATATGCCGGCGGCAGAGGAAGAGATCAAGGCAGCTGAAGACGAAGGGATCAAAATTGAATACCTGGTCGCTCCGCTGAAAATCGATGGAACCAAAGGCAAGGTCAGTTCTATCACCTGTCAGCGCATGACGCTCGGAGATTTTGACAATAGCGGACGCAAGAAACCCGTCGTGGTTGCCGGCTCTGAATTCCAGTTGTCGGTCGATGCCATTATCGCCGCCATCGGCCAGGTGCCGGATATGAGTTTCATGGATAAGAAAATCGGCGTCGAAATCAACAAGTGGGATTGCTACAATGTCGGTAAAGGGTACAAGTCCCGCACGACGAACCCCCGCTATTTCGCGGGCGGTGACGCGGAAACGGGCCCCGATACGGTCATCGCGGCCATCGGTGCGGGTCATCAGGCAGCCGATGATATCGACGCGGCGATTCGCGTTGCCAACGGCGAGCCAGCCTATGTCAAGCCCACGCTTGAAGATATCTTTGTACCGCTGGTCATCGACGAAGATTCAGAAGAGGTCCCGCAGATGCTAATGCCCGAACTACATCATGACACCCGCAAGATGAGTTTCGCGGAAGTGGAACTGGGCTTTGGCCGCGAAGACGCGATTAAGGAGGCCTGTCGCTGTCTGCGGTGCGACGCAGCGGTTTAGTATTTTAATAAAACAAGGAGCTATCTATTTATGCCGAATGTAAGAATAACCATTGATAATAAAATTGTTGAAGTAGAAGCCGGGACAACTATTCTTGAGG
>JASEHT010000042.1 GCA_030018675.1 Smithella sp. | reverse complement strand
CCGGTTCTTCAAATTTTTTCGCCGCTTCAAACGACTCTCTTTCTGCGCTCACTCTCGCAACAACTTTTTGGGGGGGCGCAGCCTCCCGGGGTGACTCCGCCGGTTTTCTTGCCTGTAAACTGGAGACATTGAAATCAATCAGAACATTCTGTCCTTCCTGTCTTATCGAATAAGGGACAACCTTGCCGGCGGCAATTTGCAAATAAACCCAGTTTTTACCATCTTCAACATGCCGCGTTGGAACAACATTGATGATGTTGCTTAATTCTCCTTCTCCCAGGGAACGGCATAGACTATCCGGCACAAGCATATCTTCCAGCTTAATCAGGTAATTGCCGTTGATTCTGCTCTGTACGTTCACAACCGGCTGCCTGGACACCACAAGAAGAATTCTTTCCTTTCCCGGCAATTTGGCGAGCAGGATGTTTTCCAGCGTTCCGGAACCGGAGGCGACGGCCGGATTGCCCTGGGACGATTTGCTGTCTTCGACTGCCGCGAAAGAATTCCCTGCAATATATGTAAAAATCCAAGCAATAATGACCAAGACAATAAATATTCCGGATAAATATTTTTTCATGATTCTACCTCATTTTAATTTCTACGCAGTTTTAAAATTACCCTGTTTGCTTTTTTGCCTTCATATTCTTCAACAATGACGCTATCATTCAGAATTTCGACCACCCTGCCGTTGCGTAATCCGATTCGGGTTCCCTTGAACAGAGGATAAAACTTTTTCGCCGCATCCTCCACAATAGCCACTCTATGATCTTCATCGCCGGCAATGCCAACCACCCTGTATCTATCCGTATCGGCTCTCTGCAACGGGAAAATGGAAAGGGGGTCTTTTCTTTCGACCTTAGCCTTTTCGATCTTCTTCTTGTCGGTTGTTTCAATAACAATAAACGGCGTAAACGGGTCGGGCTTCCCGACCGGATTATAATTATAAACTTCCGTTGTGGGCGACGCCGGCACTAAAACGGCTTGTTCCGGAGGCTTGGCTGGGCCTTCTGAAGCCGGCGGTGTAACGTTCGCGGCAGCAGTCGCGGGGGCGGCTACCGGAGTGGAGGGCTGAGCGGATGGCTGAGTTTTTTCCGCTTCCGCGGCAACAGCAAAGCACGTCGCCATAAAAACGATGGTGAAAGCGCTCAGCAATATGAATTTTACTTTTCTCATTTTGTTTTTTTTCACTGGTTTCGTTGTTTTTTATCAATAAACATGTACGTCTTAATCGTACAGGACACGGTCACAATATAGCCCTTTCCTTGTGCTTCTTTTCTGTCGCCAATGGAAATGTCGGAAATATTTACTATTCTTGGTAATTTAGCCACCTTGTTAAAAAAATGCAGGATGTTCTGATAAGAACCGATGACCGAAACAGCCACAGGTATTTCTTCGTAAAACGGCTCCGGAGGTGGCGGTGCTGCGCCTTTTTTACCAGCAGCAGGGGGTGGTTTTTTATCACCCTCTGTTTGCTTTTCCAGCACTTTAGGCACGGACGGCCGGGGTTGAAACAAAATAAATTCAACCCCGGCATCCTTACCCGTTGATGCGACAGAATGCAAAAGCGTGGGGATCTCCCGCTGGTCGGGAAGTTTTTGCAAAGCTATTTTATAATTTGCCTGCAGGGCTGCGACATCAGCCTTGTATCGATCAAGCTGCATGGCGACCTTTGTTTTTTCATCAATTTTTTCCTGCGTCTCGGTCAGCTTCGTGCTTAATGAATTCTTCTTTTCCAACGCCGAGGATAGAAAATAAAACCAATACAGATAACCCACCAGCAAAAAAGCCAGACACACGACTGCAATCTTTGCCTTGGGAGACATTTTCTTGATATCATTTAAATTAAAATCTATAGCCATCGATCAGAATCCCTTTTTCAGAACACAGGAAAAATTAAATTCCTGCAATGTGATGCCGGAAATTTCCGTCTTTTTCGCAGACACCAGATCAACCGATTTTATCGGTTCGTATTGTTCAATTCTTTTCATAAAATCGGCAACGACGATATTATCCCTCCCGATTCCCTGAATACTGATATTGCTTCCTTTCTGTGTGATCTTGGTCAGCCATATATCCTTGGCCGGTACAAGCAATGCCAGATTGTCCAATGTTCTCACGGGCGCCAGGCGGTTTTCTTCGAGCGTGGCAATGACACCCAGCTTATCTTCCAGTTCTTTCTTGTCTTTCTTATATTTTTCCAGATCGCCTATTTTTTTGTCCAGATCAGCCAGCAATGATTCCGATTCCTTTATTTGGGTCTCCAGATTACTGATGGAAGAGCTGATCCCAATATGCACCCAGACAAGCAAAAGTAAAAATATGATAAACGAGCCGGCGACAATAAACACCTGCCTCAAAAAAGTGTCTTTTTTGGCTTTCTCGCGATAAGGTAAAAGATTAATTTTAATCATTTGTCGCCTATTTCCCTCAAACCCAGACCGATGGCCGTCGCAGCAACCGGTTTGATGTTATCCAGATTTTTCGCGTCAATATTTCTTTTGTTGTAGTTTATCTTCAGAAACGGATCAATGATTTCTGTTTTGACATTCAGCATTCCCGATAAATGTTTGGCTAAATTCGGAATCTTGGCGGATCCTCCGGCAAGCAGGACCAACTTAATATCTTCCGCCCCGTACGTGGAACGGAAATAATCAATCGATCGCTCAATTTCCATGCAAAGGGGTTGAGCAAGATCAAGAATGCTGTTTTTCAAATCAAGATTTTCTTCCGGGCTAGCATCGGGATTGCCTTCAATCTTCAGCTTTTCCGCTTCCTCAAAGGTTATCTGATACTTTTCTTTCAGACTTTCCGTGATCGTATTCCCGGCAATAGCGAAATCTCTTGTAAAAACCGATGTGCCTCCCTTGACCACGTTGATTCCTGTTGTGCTCGCTCCTATGTTGATAATGACGACAATTTCCTCATTATCAAACTCGTAATTGGCTTCATATAACGTTTCCAGAACAAAGGGCGCTACATCCATGATGTCAACATTCTGACCGGCGGCAGTTGCCGCTTCGAGGAAACTGTTCACTATTTCTTTCTTGGCCGCCACAATAACAATATCCATCTGATTGGGATTGTAGTTGTTTTCACCGAGGATCTGGAAATCGTAATTGACATCCTCCATGTTGTCAAAAGGCAGATATTTTCCTGCTTCATCTTTAATTAACTCGCGTAATTCCGTCTCATCCATCTGCTCCAGAGTTACCTTCTTTATGATAACGGAATTTCCAGCCAGGCAGGTCACAATGCCCTTGCGTCCACACTTGGCCAGTTTGAAGATGTCCTTTATTTTGAGAGATAGGGCGCCGGCATCCGCAAGAATGCCATCAATGATGACACCTTGAGGAAGAGGCACTTCTACAAAACGGTTCAGTTGATGACCTTTGGAACTGCTGATGACTTCGGCTAATTTCAAAGAGCTTGACCCGATATCCAACCCGACAAGTCTCTTTTTCCCGGAAATTATTTCTTTTAAGTCAAGCATTCAGACACCTTAATTTTATTTTTGCCTTCGCTTACTGCTTCGCCCAACGATAAACGATATCTCCTTTTTTAACCATTCCCAGTTCATTGCGGGCTATCATTTCGATATAATTAATGTCGTCACGTAATAAAATAATTTTTTGTTTCAAATCGTTATTTTCGGCGGTTATTTCTTCATTCTGCGTTTTTAAGCTCGCCATTTTTTTGCTCATCAAATAATTATCAACAACCCCTCTGTTCCCAAATGTTATCAGAAGAGACATCAACAACAAAAATGCTATCAGCAGCCTGCCTACAATTTTCATTTAAAATCAATTGTCATCCCGTAAAAATAGACGAATCGAAAAATCCCCCTTATCTTTCGTAAGGAAAAACTTCTTCATAAGACCTCTGCAGAGCCTTGGCCACTTTCAGCTCTGAATTCTTTCTCGTGGACAATCCCTTTTCCATCTTGGAAATCGTTTGAGGAGTCAATCCCGCTTTCCTTGCCAATTCAGACATACTCAAAGGAATTGTCTCTCTAAGCTTTTTTACCTGATTTTTCTTCATATTATCTGACATAGATTAAAGCGACACCTCACTTGGTATCTATAAGGCGCTAATTTTAAACAAAAGTCAAGATTTTTTTAATGTTCATCAATATTGCTTAATATCCTTTAATATTAATTAATTTTATTCAATGTAAAAATGTGCATCCAATAATATTTTAAAACTGTTGCAGACCGTTAACAAGCGATTTGATATTGTAATCTAAAAACAGGGGAATTACAGAAATAACGGACAAGAATCTTTGAATGCTTATTTTTTTAGGAAGATGGTAAATTCTGCTGCGGCTCTCCCAGCAGGAAACGACCGCTTTCAATCCATTCTTTTAATACATTGGCAATTTGTCTGGCCTTGTAATAACTGGAAAGAGGGGCGGTGACCACTTTCTTGCCGTCCAGAGTGATCGTTCCGCTGCGAAGATCATTATAACTCACTTCAGCCAGAGGCTTCGGGCTGCCTTTGGGATAATCCATGCTGTAATCGTAAATCTGGGTATAAATATCTTCATCTTTTACCGCCGTATAGAGGGCCATTTCCTCATCCAGAACGGGAATGGGGATGCCAATACCCACAAAAAGAGACACTCCGTATCCCAGGATACTCGCTCCAGCCAGCCAGTCCGGAGACATTTCCTTGAGGTTGCCGATGACGGCGATGGTCCCGGCTCCTTCCTTGGGAACGCCGTTGGCTCCGCGCAAAACATTGGGATTATGCTGGGTGCCGGGCCAGGCGACAAATCCCTGCGCGCCGCCGAGAAATATGCGGGTGCCGATGCCGATCGTTCTATAATAAGGATCATTAAACAGGGGGCTTAATTGTCCGGATGTAGAGTAGGCTGCGTTGGCCATCTGCGGACGAAGCATTCCCATATAGGTGTAGATTGTTTTGTCGGACAGATTCACGGCGCAATTGTAATTCTGATAAGCGTTGCGCGGATTGAATAAAACCGCGTCTCTCAAATCTTTGATCGTGATATTTCTCTCGTATTTTCGCGCGGGATAGCAATCGGTCCCGTAGCCCTCGGCACGCAGCTTAACGACATTGCCGGCAACCAGGTCCTCGATGACGTGACCGCCGCCGTAATTAAATTCACCCGGATAGACGTTATTGAGCGGATCGTTTTCCGCAACTTCCGTGGCGCCGAGATAACAATCAACGGCAGCGATGCCGCCATAAGCGGCAACATCATTTAACCATACCTTCGACGCCCGGATTTTCGGCGACGTATGTCCGAAATTAAGAAAAGCCCCCGACGAACACATCGGACCGAACGTTCCGGTGGTCACGACATCGATTTTACGGGCGGCTTCGACTTCCCCGTGGCGCTCCACGACATCAATCATTTCCTCCGCGGTGACAACAACGGCGCGTCCTTCCTTGATTCTGTCGTTTATTTCTTTTATTGTTTTCTTAATTTTGAACTTTTTCATATTCAAACTTCATGGATTGAAATCGTTACGCGCCTTTCATACCACTGTTTAAAACGAATTGCAAAAGGTTAGACATATCAGCAAAAGAAGCGCGGCGGCAACAAGGCTCAATATCAGGTATGGCCGAACCCTCCGTCGCCTCTGGGAGTTCTTTCCAGCGCCGGGGTTTCCATCCATTCCACATGAAGAACTTTGTGCACAACCATTTGCGCCAGACGCATACCCCTTTGAACAACGAAAGGCTCTTCGCCGTGATTAATGACGATCAGCCCGATTTCTCCCCGATAATCCGCGTCAATCGTCCCCGGTGAATTGAGCAGCGTCAGGCCGTTTTTCAGAGCGAGTCCGCTGCGAGGCCTGATCTGCGCTTCATAACCTTCGGGCAGAGCGATCGCAATACCCGTTGGTATTTTTTTCCGCTGACCCGGTAAAATGATTTCGTCTTCCGTAACGGCGGCAAACATATCCATGCCGGCAGCCTGTCCGGTCATATAACGGGGGAGCGCGATATCTTCGTTTCCCGGAAGTTTTTGAATCAAGATTTTAAAGCTTTCCATTGCCTGTGCCCGGGTTCATTGATGTGTTCACAAAAAAATTAAGGGTGATTTTCAGAAAAGAGCCGTTCTGTGTTCTTTGACTGCAGGAGCACAGAACGGCTTTATTAAGCAATGAGCTATTTATTATCCGCGCTTAGAGCGTCTTTACGACTGAGACGAATCTTGCCGGATTTGTCAATTTCCAGCACTTTTACTGCGACTTCATCACCTTCCTGCAGCACATCGGTCACCTTGGCAATTCTTTCTTTCGCAATTTGAGAAATATGAAGAAGGCCTTCCGTGCCCGGCAGAATCTCGACAAACGCGCCGAAGTCCACAATCTTCTTGACGGTGCCCTGGTAAATCTTTCCGATCTCGGCTTCTTCCGTCAGCCATTTCACCATGGCCACTGCGCGGGCGGCCGCTTCGGCATCAGCGGATGCTATGGTTACAGTACCGTCATCTTCCACGTCAATAGTAACTCCGGTTTCGCTGATAATCTGGCGAATGTTTTTGCCGCCGGAACCGATAACATTCCGAACCTGATCTTCTTTGACCTTAACGGTTGTAATGCGAGGAGCATAAAGAGATATATCAGATCTCGGCGCGGAGATGGTTTCGCGCATCTTGCCGATGATGAAGACACGACCTTCGCGTGCCTGATCAAGAGCTTTGCGCAGAATATCTTCGGTCAGGCCGTCAATTTTAATATCCATCTGCAGGGCGGTTACGCCTTTTTCGGTGCCGCATACCTTGAAATCCATATCGCCGGCGTGATCTTCATCACCCAGAATATCGGACAGAATCACGACGTCATCACCTTCTTTAAGAAGTCCCATGGCGATACCGGCAACAAAATCTTTTATCGGCACACCGGCATCCATCAAGGATAAAGTTCCACCGCAGACCGTGGCCATGGAGGAAGAACCATTGGACGAAAGAATCTCGGAAACAATCCTGATGGTGTAAGGAAATGTTTCTGCTGGGGGTAAAAGAGAAATCAGCGCTTTACGGGCCAAAGCGCCGTGACCGATTTCTCTCCGGCCGGGGCTGCGCTGACCTTTTGCTTCGCCAACACTGTATGGCGGGAAGTTGTAATGAAGCATGAATGCTCTCCTCTCTTCACCGCCGATAAAATCGATGCGCTGTTCATCCGACGAAGTCCCCAGTGTGACAACCGCCAGTGCCTGCGTCTCGCCGCGGTTAAACAAAGCCGACCCATGCGTGCGGGGCAAAATACCAACCTCCGAACTGATGGGACGGATTTCCGTTGATGTTCTGCCGTCTATTCTCTTTTTCTCGTTGATAATCATGCTGCGCAAGATGTCATTTTCCAATGCTTCAATAATTCCAGCAACTTTTTTACAAAGCGCGGAATCGTCTCCACCGATTGATTTGATGACCCTTTCGCGCACTTCACCAAGTTTACCGTAGCGTTCTAACTTACGTGGCATCCTGTAGCCTTCTTGAAGTCCGGCCAGGGCTTCGCTCTTGACACGAGCGGTCAATTCTTCATCTTTAATTACTTCGGCACTCTGTCTTTTGGGCTTGCCAATTACCTCGCGCATCTTATCCTGCAGGTCAATTAATGGACGGACTGCTTCCAGGCCGAATTTAATGGCGTCAATGATGACGCTTTCCGCAACTTCTTTGGAGTCGCCTTCCATCATGACCAGCTCAACATCGTAGTCCCGTCCTGATTTGCCCGGTGCTACTTTTCGTCCGACCATGAAAATGTTGATTTCACTCTGCTCGATTTTGTCGGAAGCGGGATTACAAACCAGTTGGCCGTCAATAAGACCTATCCGCACACCGGCAATAGGCCCCTTAAAAGGTATGTTGGACACGTGTAAAGCCGCCGAAGCTCCCAGCATAGCCGTCACAACTGAATCATTTTCCTTGTCCATGGAAAGCACAGACGCTATCAATTGCGTTTCCGAATAATATCCTTTGGGAAACAAAGGACGAATCGAACGGTCAATAATGCGGGATGTCAAAATTTCTCTCTCGTTGGGACGTCCCTCGCGCTTAAAAAATCCGCCGGGAATTTTCCCCGCGGCAAATGTCATTTCCTGATAATCAACAGTCAGGGGCAGAAAATCGACCCCTTCCCGGATGCTTTTTAATGACACAGCCGTAACTAAAACAACCGTATCACCATAAGAAACAAGCATCGCCCCGTCAGCCTGAGCCGCCACATAATCCGCTTTTAGGGATATGTTCCGCCCGGCAAAATCCGCACTGAATACATTACTCATTTATTTTCCTCCATAATTGTTTGTGAGTGCTGGTCTTTTCAAATTCAAGGGCGAAACGCATAAGTCACCAACCATCCAACGATCGATACGCTTACGGTCAGGTTGCCTTATGCCTTCCGCCCTTGAATAACTTTTTACTTTCTGAGATTCAGACGTTTGATAACGTTTCTGTATCTCTCGACATCATTCTCTTTGATGTAGTTGAGAAGTCTTCTTCTCTGGCCGACCAGCTTAAGCAGACCACGGCGAGAATGATGATCTTTTTTGTGCGCTTTGAAATGCTCCGTTAAATACTCTATTCTGGCGCTTAAAAGAGCGATCTGGACCTCGGGAGATCCCGTATCTTTCTCATGTAACCGATAATCATTTATTACCGTTTTCCTTTTTTCCGTACTTAACACGCTTTTTCCTCCTTTAATAATTTACTAATCTCTCCATATTTATTATTTACGGTTTTCATTGGTTAATAGTTAAAAACCCGGATGATTCTGGCCACCTGGGTATTGCCGTGAAAATCGGACAACGGGGTGACAGGCATCAGCATTTCCGCCACCGCTAAAAGATAACCACGACTCATGAATTTTATCATATCCCCGGCTTTAAGCAAGGGGAGATCGTGCCCCTGAAGCATTTCCGCGGAGGGCTGCCAGCCGTTGCGCAGCTTTGCCGCGCATTGATCTTTTATTTCTATCGCAGCCAGTAACGGCAAAAGCTCCGCCATTGGCATGATCTTCCGGGCAAGGTCTTTTCCCGCATCGCCGACAACATCATTACGCAATGCAACAGCCATCTTCTCTGAAAACATTCCGCTTCTCACACGGCGCAAACCGCTCAAACAAGCTCCCACGCCCAGCGCATCTCCGATATCAGAACAAAGGGCTCTGATATATGTTCCTTTGGAACAGGACACCCGGAAGGTCACATGGGGAAGAGAAATTTTCTCGACATCGATATGATAAATGGTCACCTCCCGCGGCTTTACAGTCGGGAAAACACCCTTTCTTGCCCATTTGTACAGCGGTTGACCGCCGTGTTTGACGGCGGAAAAAGCCGGCGGAATTTGTTTTATTTTACCGACCATCCGCAGCATGACGGATCTTATGGCGTCCTCAGACACCGGATCATCCGATCGACGGATAATTTCACCGTCGGTGTCCATCGTATCCGTTGTTACCCCCAGCAGCATTGTGGCCCGGTATTCCTTGTCTTCTCCGGCAAGAAAACCCGCCAGCTTTGTGGCCTCATTCAGGCAAACCGGCAGCACGCCCGTTGCAAGGGGATCAAGCGTTCCCGTGTGACCGGCTTTTTTGATTCCCCATATTTTTTTGACTTCTCTGACAACGTCGTGGGAGGTTTTTCCCGCCGGCTTGTCAATCACGATAACGCCATCCATCGTTTAAAATCCTCTGACGGCCTCAGTCACCTGAGACTTGATCGTTTCGATATCGCCCCGTATCCAGCAGGAGGAGGCGTGAATGTGACCGCCGCCGCCGAATTTCTTGGCCACCTTTTCCACATTGACCTTGGCTTTGGAACGCAGACTCAATTTGTAATGATTGTCTCCTCTTTCCGTGTAAAGCACGGACACCTCGATGCCCATGACCGTACGCGGAATATCAACAAATCCTTCCGTATGTTCCCACGCGGCTCCCGTATCCATTAAATCTTTCTGGGTCACAACCATGGAGCCCACCTTGCTTTCCAGATCCAGGGACAGCGTGGAAAGCGCTTTCGCCATCAGTTTCAGCCGCGCCGGTGAATCGCTTTCATAAATATTTTCCGCAATACGCTGAGGACTGGCGCCTTCTCCCACGAGAAATCCCGCAGCCAGAAACGTCTCCTTGGTTGTGCTGGAATAACGGAAACTGCCCGTATCCGTTATAATCGCCGCGTACAAATTCGTGCAGATATCTCTGGACATTTTGACGCGCATTTCCCTCATCAGACGGAAAACCAATTCTCCCGTGGAACTCGCCTTGGCGTCCAGCATTTTCAAAGCAGAAAAACCGTTATTCGAAACGTGGTGATCAATATTAATCAGTTTTTTTATCTTTCTGATATTTTCCGCCTCATCACCGACCCTTGTTATATCGCTGCAATCGAGGACGATGCACGTATCGTACTGTTCGATATTGTTTAAGTTATGCGATATATTATGCGCCGCCGGTAAAAACTGATAACGTTCCGGCGTGCGGTCTTGATTATAGACAACGACTTTCTTGCCCATCGCTTTCAACATCAGATACATAGCCAGCTCGGAACCGAGAGCGTCCCCATCGAGCCGCACATGAGCGGTGATTAAAAAATTCTGTCCTTCATTGATCGCTTTAGCAATATCACTGATCATTTTTTTCTTCCCGTCCGATCTGAGCCAATAATTTCTCGATGCGATTACCATAGCCGAATGACGTATCATGAATGAACATCAGTTCCGGAACACAACGCAGTTTCATCCGTTTTCCCAGTTCCCGGCGTATGAAACCGGATGCCTGATTCAAACCGGCCTTCATATCGTCGGAGCATTCATCCTTGCCCATTTCAACGAAGAAGATTTTGGCATTGCGCAAATCATCCGATAGGGTTACCGATGTGATGGTAACGACATGCAGGCGCGGATCCTTAACGTCCTTGCTGATAATTTCGGATATGTCCGCCCTGATTAACTGGGCGACTCTGTCCGCTCTTTTAAAACCCATCGTACTTCTCTACATTCCAATAAGCTGCTTCCGGAAAACTGGAAACAACCATAATTTCTGTTTTACTATTCACGACCTCAGCCAGGCCAAGATCTTCAACAAACCGAAGCAGCTTATCAACCTTGCTATCGATGTAGCCTGTATCATTGCCGACAACTGCAAAAGCGATTTCTGCGAATTTAACATTATCCAGGTGGCCGGTTTCCGCTACTGAAACGTTGAACTCGTTCTGCGTGCGCTTCAAAATTTTGCTCAGAACGCTTCTTTTACTTTTTAAAGAGCCGCTTTCCGGTATTCTTAATTTTATGATTCCATATCCCACAACCATAAAAAACTCCCGGAATCATTAAATCGTCTATCCCGATTTCATCATCATACACGAATGTGCCTAGGTGTTCTGATCCAGTTTTTTCTCCAGCGTTTCGATCACGTAAGCCTCGATGACATCTCCGGGATGAATGTCGTTGAATCCATCAATGCCGATGCCGCACTCGAATCCGGCCAAAACTTCCCGGGCATCATCCTTGAAACGTCTCAAGGACAGAATCTTTCCGTCAAACACCACCACGCTGTCGCGAACAAGCTTCACGTTGCTGCTGCGCATGATTTTGCCGTCGGTTATATAACAGCCGGCAATTGTTCCGACCTTCGGCACCTTGAAGAGTTCGCGCACTTCAGCTCTTCCCTGCACCACCTCCCTGTACTCGGGTTCCAGCAATCCTTCCATGGCCGCGCGCACATCGGCTATGACGTTGTAGATAATATTATAAAGCTTGATTTCCACGCCTTCCTGCTGGGCAACTTCCACCACCCGCGCGTCGGGTCGCACGTTAAATCCGATGATAATCGCCTGGGAGGCTGAAGCGAGCATGACATCCGTTTCACTGATGGCGCCGGTGGAACTGTGAATAATTCTGAGTTTTATGTCATCGGTGGAAAGCTTGTTCAAGGCATCGGAAATGGCCTCTATCGAACCCTGCACATCGGCTTTGATAATGACATTGCATTCCTTCACGCCGTCTTTGATTCTCTGATAAAGCTGTTCCAACGTGACCTTGGAAAAAGAAGAAAGCTCTTTTTCTCTCGCTTTTCTGGTCCAGTAATCGGATATCGAGCGCGCTTTCTTTTCGTCCTCAACGCCGAAGAATTCTCCGCCGGTTTGAGGCACGCTGGAAAAACCGATGACTTCTACGGGCATGGAAGGCCCGGCTTCCTTCATGCGCCTTCCCTGATCATTAATCAATGCCCGCACGCGTCCGAACTCCGTTTTGGATACGAACGCATCCCCTTCTCTTAAAGTTCCTTCCTGAATCAGGACGGTAGCCACGGGACCGCGTCCCCTGTCCAACTTGGCCTCAATAATAATCCCGCGGACAGGACGATCAGGATCGGCTTTTAGCTCCATGACATCCGCCTGCAGCAAAATCATTTCCAGCAGCTCTTCAATATTTGTTTTCTTCTTGGCGGATACTTCACAGAAAATCGTCTCGCCGCCCCACTGCTCGGAAAGAAGACCGTACTCGGTCAGGGATTGCTTGATTTTTTCCGGATCAGCGCCCGGCTTGTCAATTTTATTGATCGCCACGATAATCGGCACACCGGCAACTTTGGCGTGGTTGATGGCTTCGACGGTCTGATTCATAACGCCGTCATCCGCGGCAACAATCAGGACGACGATATCCGTGACCTGCGCGCCGCGTGCACGCATTGCCGTAAACGCTTCATGGCCGGGCGTGTCCAGAAAGACGATATCGCGACCATTGATATGGACATGATAAGCGCCGATGGCTTGCGTAATGCCTCCGGTTTCTCCATCCGTCACATTGGTTTGCCTGATCGCGTCTAACAGGGATGTTTTCCCGTGATCGACATGCCCCATGATCGTTACGACCGGCGCGCGCGGCTTGAGATTTTCCGGAACGGATGGCGTTTTTAATGCGGATTCGTCAAATTCAGCATCCGCCGCCTCCACCTGGAAGCTGAATTCAGATGACACCAGAGTGGCAGTATCGTAATCAATGGCCTGATTGATGGTCGCCATAACCCCCATGGCCATCAACTTGTTGATGATCTCACTGACTTTAACACCCATTCGCTTGGCCAGCTCGCCCACCGTAATGGTTTCTCCAATTTTAATGCGCCTTTTTATGGCTTTGGGAACGGTAATTTCCGTTTTTTTCATTTTCACCGGAGCGGCTTTCTTGCCTTCCCGCCATCTGGCGGTAGCGACTTCCTGATCGTCGCCGTGCCGCTTCAGTCTTTTTTCGATTTTTTTCTCTAATATTTTTTTTGTCGGTATTTTCTTTTCTTCTTCAATAAAGACTTCCACCTGGTATTTGCCTTTCTTTTTAGGCTTATCCGCGGGTGGAATGGAGATTTTTTCACCGGGCTTGAGAGGCGTTTTTAGAGGGGCGGCGTTACCCGGTTCGGATCTGATGATTTTATGTTTCGAAATGATGCTCGGCTTCAAAACAGCCGGTGTGGGCTGTTTGGCCTCCTCGACTGCAGCACTGGGCTCCTGTTTCTCTTGAGCCTCGCCTTTCTGTGATTTTACCGATGCCGGATGAACTTCTGGAGCCTGTTTGCCCTCAATTGTAGATGCTTTTTCCGCAAACACGGTCGGTTTTTGTTCCGGAGTTTCTTCAACAGCGATTTCCCCGGCCTTGACCTTCTTGGTTTTGTCAGCTTTTGCCAAAGGAGTCTTTTGGAGTTTTGCTTCATCCGAATCTTTTTCCGGTGGTTTTTC
>JASEHT010000041.1:5757-14252 GCA_030018675.1 Smithella sp. | reverse complement strand
GGATAATCTGCGGTTTGATGGCCGACCACGAGATTTATTAATAATACCCTTATCGCCTTCCGCGCGAACGGCCCTCACTAACCGTCTGATCTGACGCTCACTGAGTCTTAATATCCCGGATACTCTCTTCTGGCTGATCTGTCTGTCTATTGCCGACTGGATCAACTTCAAACGCTTTACTTCTCCTAAACTCATGACGATCATGTCCCTTTCAGCCATAATTACCTCCCTCCTTATAGGAAACAATTACGGCTTTATCTTAGGTCATTTCTACTTTGGTGGATTAGGACATTATCACTTTGGTGGAACATGGGAAACTCCATTCGCATGTCACCGAGGCGCAGGAATGTTTATATAAAATTTTTTTAAATTCGGTCATTTTCAACAGAAAAACATTGACATACAAATTTTATTTCCTTATAGTCCCGCTGCCGGGTAGCGAATTCTCTCACGTAAAAAAACATTTCGTCCATTAATTATCTTCTCACGGCCAACTCGCGGGACAATAGAAATTTTTATTGCTGAACTGAATAATTTTTAGTCAACCTCCATATCTTGTGTTTCGGGTGGTTCAATGAAAAAGGTCAAAAAAAAAGAATTATCATCGCTCGATAAACTCAGGCAGCTTATCAGCCAGCACCGGGAATTCGACATCATTGATCTTTTCTCCGATATGCACGCGGCGGATATTGCCGACCTGATCGATGACCTCGATGAGGAAACGCGTCTGAAGCTTTTTTCTCTCCTGGATGTGGATAAAGCTTCCGATGTTATTCTGGAACTCTCCGATACGTCCAGAGAGCAGATCATTGAAGATCTTTCCAACGAACAACTGACCGATATTATCGAAGAAATGGATTCGGATGACAAGGCCGATATCATTGCCGAGTTATCCGATGATCAGGCTAAAGCAGTTCTTGACGCCATCGAGCCTGAAGAATCCCAGGAAGTCAAGGAATTGCTCAAGTATGGTGAAGATACTGCCGGCGGCATCATGCAGTCGGAGTTGGTGTCCGTAGGAAAACAGGCGACAATCAATGACGCTTTCCAGGCTGTCGCGGAAGCAAAAGATGAAATCGAAAATATTCACAATATCTTTGTCGTTGACGAAAACGACAAATTAATCGGCTCGGTTCCTCTGCAAAGCCTCATTACCATGAAGCGTTTTACACCGATTGTCGATGTTATTGACGAAGACATTCCCAGCGTGCCATATAATATGGACCAGGAAGAAGTCGCGCGTATCTTCAAGAAGTATGATCTGGTGTCCATCGGCGTCGTTGACGACCAGAACCGTCTGCTCGGACGAATTACTATTGATGACGTTGTTGATGCGATTCAGGAAGAGACATCCGAAGATATTTACCGTATTGCCGGTTTGGGAGAAGATGATACAGTTTTCAATAACACGACTGAATCCGTCAAAAAAAGACTTCCCTGGCTCTATCTGAATTTAATCACCGCCCTGGCCTCGGTTCTGGTTATAGGTTTTTTTGAGGAGACCATTACGAGAATGATTGCGCTGGTTTTCTTCATGCCCGTTGTCGCGGGATTGGGTGGCAACGCCGGAAGTCAAACCTTAACGCTGATCGTTCGCGGGATGGCGCTCGGTGAGATTACATTTGAAAACGCCAAGCGCGCCTTGCTGCGTCAGATTTCGGTCGGCATTGCCAATGGCGTTGCTGTCGGTATCGTGATCGGCATTATCGCGTATTTTTGGAAGGGGATTCCCATTCTCGGTTTAATTTTAGGGCTGGCCATGATCATCAGTATTTTTGCCGGAACGCTTGTGGGAGCGTTAATTCCTTTGGCCTTGAAGCGTCTTAAATTGGATCCCGCCCTGGGATCCCATATTTTTCTCACGGCTTTTACCGATGCGTTCGGCTTTCTGACGTTTCTTGGTTTGGCCACGATTTTTCTTAGGCTTCTCACATAACCAAAAATGAAACCTGCAACGCGGAGCCTCTAATCGTTCAGCATTATTCTTGCGTCCACGATAGTACACGACTTCCCGTCGCACATCACCGGATTTAAATCCACCGATTCAAAATAATCCTGTATATCCATCATTAATTTAGAAAAACGAATTAATGTGCTTTGGACAGCAGCAATGTTTACAGGTTTTGAGCCTCGGTAGCCGGTCAGCAGGGGGTAGGCCTTAAGTTCCTTCATCATGCTTTCCACATGGTCTTTATTCAGAGGCGCCATCCGTAAGGAAACATCCTTGTATATTTCGACGCCCACGCCGCCGAAACCCAGAAGAATCATGGGGCCGAATTGAAGGTCGTTTTTCGCCCCGATAATCAATTCAACACCTGCGGCCATTTCATCAATGAGCATTCCGGCAAATCCGGGCAACTTGCGGAATTTTTCCAGTGCCTTCAGAAGCCGTTCATCATCTTTTATGCCGACGACAACACCCTTGACATCGGACTTATGGATGATTTCCGGAGACACGATCTTGGCCACAACCGGGTAACCGATTTTACGGGTAGCCGCGATGGCTTCTTCGGGCTCTTTTGCCACCGCGTACTTGGGCGTCTGAAATCCGCACAGGGAAAGAATTCTTTTCGCGTCCGGCTCCAGCACCCATCCCCATTGCTTCGATTTATCGAGAATACTTTTAATTTCTTTATTCAACATGTTCATTTCCTCATCAGGGCTTTGGCCATCAATACTGCTCCCTCGATGGAAGAAGAAGCCGGAATGCCGTTGAGTTCAAAACCGTCAATCATCATGTTGTATTTTTCGACATGCGGCACATAGGCGATAATCGGCTTTTTGTATTTTTTGCAAACCTGACTAAGCCTCACGCCGATGTCCAGTGTGACACCCGGAATATAAGGCAGCAGCAGAAACACAATACAGTCAATCTCATCGGTAGCGCCCATAATTTTGGCGCACGCCACAAAATCGTCATCGATGGCGCTGCCCGTCAAATCGACCGGATTATTGAAAGACGCAATTGTCCGGACATTGTCGGAAACGGCATTTTTAAGTTTATCTTTCGTTTCCTGTGATAATTCAGGCACGGAAATTTTCTCCGTTGCACAGGCATCGACTGCCATCGCCCCATGACCACCGCTGGCCGTGATAATGCCAATTTTACCGTCAATGGACTGCTGATACACGCTTAACACTTCACAAAAAGAAACCAGTTCGTGTTCATTGGCGGCTTCCAGAATGTTATGCTGTGCGATGGCTGCCTTAAAACTGGCATAATCGCCCGCCATCGACGCCGTATGGCTTGACACCGCCCGATGTCCCGCTTCGCTCTTGCCGGACTTCATGATGATAACCGGTTTGGGCGACCGTTCCGCAGCCAGCACAAAATCCCTTCCCTCGTCTTCGTCAAATCCTTCCACATAAAAGGCAATCACTTTCGTTGTCGAATCGGCGACCAGGTAGCGCAGCAGGTCTATTTCCCTGACGAAAGCTTTGTTGCCGATGCTGATGGCTTTGGACATTCCCACGCCCTGCTGGCTGAATTTTATCATCTGATCGACCAGAATGCCTCCGCTCTGGCTGACCAAAGCCACGGATCCTATATTTGGTTTAACCATGCGTTCAATCGGCAGAAAAAACGTGTCCACGTGAAACGGAGAATAAATACCCAGACAGTTCGGGCCGATAAACGGGAAGCTGGCTTCGCGTGCCATGTCCACGATCTTATCCTGTAAATCCTTGCGTCCGCCTTCGGTGAAGCCGCCTGATATGACCGCCGCCGATTTCACGCCGGCTTTTATACACTGCGAAACGACATCGGGAACAAATTCAGCTCTTGCGGCAATAACGGCCAGATCAATTTTTTTGGGAAGATCGTTGATCCGCGAATAAAGTTTTTCATCGTGAAGCCGCCCGCCTTTCGGGTTGACGGCGAAAACTTCTACGGGATAGCGGTGATTGTTTTTGTCAAAAATTACATTTGCCGGATGGCGTTCGTTGGTCGCCGACACGCCGATGACGGCCATTGTTTTCGGCTCCAGTAAAGGCTTGAGATTCATAAATCCTCCAAATGTCCTTTGAGCGGTGGATCCATCGACCATCGAATTTGTAGCTTACGTCGACGATTGAATGCAATATTCTCCACGTTGCTTTTGCTTTAAGCAATGCGGGAGTGCTTCATCCAGCTTGACGTTTTCCATTCGTTATTGAAAAATTCCTGTTTGTCGTCCATAGAGGGGTTCAATCCGCACTTGACGGCGAAATATCGATGCCAGGCAAGGCATCCTGTCAGTTCCGGATGAAAAATGGTCGCCAGAATGGATTCATTCTCCACGGCGGCTATATAATCCTCGAGTTTCAGCAAAATATTAACGTCATTTTTAGCCGCAATGATCTTCGGTGCGCGAATAAATGTCAAAGGAATCGGTTCCGAGGCAACACAGGGAATGAAAGCATCACAAACAAAGCTGTCCAATTGACTGCCGAAGCCGTTGCGCTCGACAACAATATCCAGTAAACCGAGACAGGAATTTTCTCCGGTCACTTCCTTGGCTAGGAGAATTGTTCCCGCGCAGGTTCCCCAGATTTTCATGCCGTTGCGATGGGCGTTGATAATCGGGTCCTTCATTTCGAAAATATCGAGCAAACGGGCGATACACGTGCTTTCACCGCCGGGAATAATCAAACCGGCCAAATCGGTAAAATCGGATGCCTGTTTGACCCGTTTATAGGGAATGCCGATCGCTTCCAGATGTTCGAGGTGCTCCTGAACACCGCCCTGTAAATCAAGCACGCCGATAACTGAAGGTTTACTGCTGACCAGCCGAAGAGACATAAGTTACCAGCCGCGTTCCGCCAGGATCTGCTCCGGAGGAATCTGCGAGATTTCCAGTCCGGGCATCGCTTCACCCAGGTCCATCGACGCTTCGAGAACTTTTTGAGGATCGTTGAAGAAGGCGGTCGCCTTCACAATTGCCCGCGCCCGCTTGGCCGGATCGGCAGACTTGAAAATACCGGAGCCTACAAAAACACCGTCACAGCCCAACTGCATCATGAGAGCCGCATCGGCCGGTGTTGCAATTCCGCCCGCTGCGAAATTAACCACAGGCAAGCGTCCCAATTCTTTTACCTTTAAAGCCAGTTCATAGGGAATTCCGTTGGATTTGCAAAACCCGGTAACTTCCTCCACCGGCATTTGCGCCAACTGGCGTATTTCGCGATTCATTGTTCTCATGTGGCGAACAGCTTCCACAACATTTCCCGTGCCCGCTTCTCCTTTGGTGCGGATCATAGCCGCGCCTTCGGCAACACGACGCAGCGCTTCGCCTAAATTTCTCGCTCCGCAAACAAACGGAATCGAGAATTTTGTCTTATCAATGTGGCATTCTTCGTCAGCAGGCGTTAAAACTTCGCTTTCATCAATATAATCAATGCGTAAGGCTTCCAGTATTTGCGCTTCCACAAAATGACCGATGCGTGCTTTGGCCATCACCGGGATGGACACCGCTTTTTTAATCGCGGCAATCATCGAAGGATCGGACATTCTGGCCACACCGCCGTCTTTGCGGATATCCGCGGGCACGCGTTCCAGAGCCATGACGGATACCGCTCCCGCCTCTTCCGCGATTTTTGCCTGTTCTACATTGGTTACGTCCATGATGACGCCGCCTTTCAGCATTTGCGCCAGCTGGACATTCAATTCATATCTGTTTTTATCCACTTTAAATCGCCTCCCGCATTAATACGTTTATATTATAATATAATACTTCAATATGCTGTTTCCTAGTCAAAAAAAACAAATTTTACCAGAACAATCTTGTTTTGATGTGCTTTTTATTAAGATACTGCTTGATTTCCGTAATGGTGTACGTGCGGTAATGCACCATCGAAGCAATTAAAGCCGCGTCGGCTTTGCCTTTGGTCAGCACTTCGGCTAGATGTTCGGGCTTTCCCGCTCCGCCTGAAGCGATCACAGGAATGTTCACGTTTTCCGAAATCAGCCTCGTTAAATTTAGCTCGTAGCCCGTTTGCACGCCATCGGCATCGATGGAATTCAGACAGATTTCTCCCGCGCCGAGGCTCTCCGCTTCTTTTGCCCACCACAAAGCGTCAATGCCGGTATAAATCCGACCGCCGTGAATAACCATTTCATAGCCCGACGGAATTTTATCGGACACATCCACTTTTTTTACATCCATTCCCAAAACAACGCACTGATTGCCGAAAGCTTTTGCCCCCTGCGTGATGATTTGCGGATTTTCCACGGCGGCGGAATTCACGCTTACTTTCTCCGCGCCGGCGTTAATCACTTTGCGCATGTCTTCCAGATTGCGGATGCCGCCGCCCACGGAAAACGGAATAAAAATCGTTTCGGCCACCCGCCGCACCACATCAATCATGATGTCGCGTTTATCCGATGATGCCGTAATATCGTAGAAAACAATTTCATCCGCGCCCTGTTCGTAGTATTCCCGCGCGGCTTCGACCGGATCGCCGATGTCCACATTACCTTTAAACTTAATGCCCTTAGTGAGCTTGCCGTCGCGAACATCGAGACAGGGAATAATTCTCTTGCTGATCATGACGGCCTCCATGCGCAAAAGTTTTTCAATATCTGCAAGCCGGGGCGTCCGCTTTTTTCCGGATGGAACTGCATCGCCACGATATTGTTTTTCGCCAGAACCGAACAGAAGGTTATGCCGTAATCCGTTGTTCCTAGGATGACCCCAGTGTCCGCCGGCGACGGATAATAGGAATGCACGAAATAAAATTCGGCTTCCGGCGGAATATTTTCAAAGACCGGATGACTGCAAAGCAGCCTGACGCTGTTCCAGCCCATGTGCGGAATTTTCAATGTCTGACCGTCAGAAGATAATTTTTCAGGGAAGCGCTTTGTCGCACCGGCGACCAGGCCGATGCAACCCGTGTCATTTTCTTCGGAGTAATCCAGAATAATCTGAGTGCCCAGACAAATGCCCATCAACGGTTTGCCCGTCGCAAACCATCGTTTCAACCACTCATCGAGCTTCTTTTCGCGCAGATAAGCCATAGCTTCACCTGCCGCGCCGACGCCCGGAAAAATCACATGCGATGCCGCATCGAGCTTTCGGGTGTCATCGGTAACGATAAAATCCTGTCCGATGTTTTGCAGCGCCCGCGCCACGCTGGTGATATTTCCGGCGTTATAATTGATGATCGCTATCATAAAAGCCTATTCTTCCAGTTTTTTTATTCCCAAGCGGCTGAATATCCCATCCATGTACGGAACCTGATCAGCCGTAAAAAATATTCCATACATGACCAAATCATGAATTTTAGGCAAATTACCCTTATTATTATAAAGGAGAAGGGATAGTTCCTGTTTTTTCCCCGAAAACAAATCCCTGTACACGTCCGTGGCCGCATTCCATTTATATTCACTGATATCTTTCCAAAAATCCGCCAGTAACGGTTCTATAAAAAACCCTTTTTCCGTGGCAATGAACGTTTTGCCCCGCCTCCGGTTCATTTGATATATCGCAAAAACAACCGAAGATAGAAAAAACACTGGAATCGCGATAAGCGTAAGCTGTTCATCAATAGATTTTACTTTTAAAACGCTTATAATGTCCTGATGAAAAAACAGCAATAACAAAAATGTTCCGATCAGAAAGAGCTTCAAAAAAACTTCCGACCGTTCATAACCGGAATTAATTCTCAATAATTCCGATGATAAGCGAATTTCATCGATCATCGATTTTGTTTTTTCTTTTCCCGAAAACATACCGAAAAAAGATTCCTTCTACTTAAGTGTGCAACTTTTATGCTCAAATGGCAGTTAATTCTTATTCTTTAATATAATGCTTGCCCTGATATGAGTCGCGCCGCTCCAATTCCTTATTAATCGAGTTCAATACGTCCAGTTTATTCATCGCCCAGTCCGGCGCAAGGAAAATATCACGGTAACCGTCAGCCGTCAGGCGCTGAATCACCATTCCCGGCGGCAATACTTCCAGAACATCCGCCACCTGTGAAACATATTTTTCTTTGGAAATCATTTGAATGCTTCCCTTTTTGTAAATTTCGCCCAACGCTGTTCCTTCCAATGCTAAAAGGGAGTGAATTTTTATACCGTTTAAGGGTAAGGCGGCAAGTGTTCTTGCTGTTGTCAGCACATCTTTGTCACTTTCACCCGGTAACCCGATGATAATATGCACACAAATGTTCAAGCCTTTTCCTTCCAGAGCATTGACGGCGTCGAGAAACTGCTGGAAATCATGCCCCCTATTGATGAATTGCAAAGACTTTTCGTGAGCCGATTGCAGACCTAATTCCACCCAGACGTGATATTTTTGCGCGTAACCGCTTAATAGCGCAATAACATCAGAGCCGAGGCAATCCGGACGCGTGCCGATGGAAAGTCCGATGACATCTTTCTGCGCGAGCGCTTCATCATAGAGCGCCCGCAATTTTTCCAACGGCGCGTAAGTGTTAGTGAATGTTTGGAAATAAGCGATATATTTTGACGCCTGTTTCATATAATATTTTTTGCCGCTCGCAATCTGTTCGGT
>JASEHT010000041.1:0-5749 GCA_030018675.1 Smithella sp. | reverse complement strand
GATATATTTTGACGCCTGTTTCGTATAATATTTTTTGCCGCTCGCAATCTGTTCGGTTACTGAAGGCAATTCACCTTGCTGGCGCAGCTTCGAGCCCCGCCCGTCGCAATAGATACAGCCGCCCACAGCAACATGGCCGTCACGATTCGGGCAGGTAAACCCAGCGTCAATCTGCAACTTGTGGACGCTACATCCAAAGAGATTGCGCCAATAGCTTTTCAAGTCATTATATCTTTTATTCATTGGTTTAGACAAAAGCACGTCATTTTTATGTTGTTTTTTTATAGTCTCTGCCGTAGAAAAGTTTGTCTTTTCGGTGGAAGAACAGTATCATCCTTGTATTGTCATTTCGAAGCGAAGCGAGAAATCTTAAAGATTCCTCACCCCGATAAATCGGCCTTCGGAATGACATTTGATGCTATAATCAAGTAGCCACAAAGAACCGAACATAAAAAACGTTTACTATTGATTTAAAACAAGAGCAAGAGTTTGATTAAAAAATGAATAACTTAACAGACAATTACGATATCGCGGTCATCGGCGGCGGGCATGCCGGCTGTGAAGCGGCCCTGGCCTGCGCGCGCATGGGTTGCCGGACCATTTTATTCAATATCAATCTGGATTCAATTGCGCTGATGTCCTGCAATCCGGCCATAGGCGGCCTGGCCAAAGGGCAACTGGTAAAGGAAATCGATGCTCTTGGCGGCGAGATGGGCAAAGTCACCGACAAAACCGCCGTGCATTTCAGAATGCTCAACGCCTCCAAGGGTCCCGCAGTACATTCCTCAAGGATGCAGTGCGACAAACAACTCTATCGTCTGACCATGAAAGCGATTGTTGAAAGCCTGCAAAATCTCTACATCCGTCAGGCCATGATTGAGAAGCTGGTCATCGAAGACGGCCGCGTCATCGGCGTTCTGGATCAGAGCGAACATTTCTACGGAGCGAAAAAAGTCATTATTACCACAGGCACTTTTTTAAACGGATTGGTGCATGTCGGCGTTTCGCAAATTCCTTCGGGACGCGCCGGAGAACTAGCTTCCATCGGGCTTGCCAACAATCTCAAACAGCTCGGCTTTGACATCGGCAGAATGAAAACGGGAACTCCTCCACGCCTGCGCGCATCCTCCATTGATTTCTCCCGACTAGAACGGCAGGACAGCGACCCCGATCCCCAGCCCTTTTCCTTTACCACCAATGCACTGCGTTCAGAGCGTCTGCCTTCCTATTTTTCCGCAACATCGGCAGAAACGCATCGTGTGATTCGAGAAAATATTCAGCACTCGCCACTTTATTCGGGCGTCATTCAAGGGGTGAGCGCCCGCTATTGTCCGTCGCTTGAGGACAAGGTCATGCGCTTCGGCGAACGCCAGAGCCATCCGGTGGTGCTGGAACATGAAGGACTCGACACGCAGGAAGTTTATGCCAAAGGATTGGGCAACTGCCTGCCGCTGGAACTACAATACAAGATTGTGAATAGCGTGAAAGGTTTGGAACAGGCGCAAATCATGCGCCCGGCTTACGCCATCGAGTATGATTTTGTTCAGCCCACACAGCTCAAACCTACGCTGGAAACAAAATTAGTTGCAGGGCTTTATCTGGCCGGACAAATTAACGGCACCTCCGGTTATGAAGAAGCGGCGGCGCAGGGTCTCTGGGCGGGAATCAATGCCGCCCGCGCTTTGCAGGGAGCGCCGCCTTTTATTCTGGATCGTTCCGAAGCATATATTGCGGTGATGATCGATGATCTCGTAACCAGAGGCGTGGATGAACCTTACCGCATGTTCACCTCGCGTGCCGAATACCGTTTGATTCTGCGGGAAGACAACGCCACAATCCGTCTGATGGGCAAGGGTTGCGAACTGGGACTGATAGACCGCGCTCATTATCTGGAATTGCAGGACAAAATAAAAAAGATAGAGCATGGCATCGAGCATCTGAAAGCATCGTCCATTAACCCCACACCGGAAATAAACGAAGCATTGGCAAAACTTCCATCGCCGCCGTTGAATAATCATACCACCCTTCACGGCCTGCTGAAGCGTCATGAAATCTCCTATGACAAGCTGGCTGGTTTTCCAGGCTGGGAGCCGCAGGAAGATTATTTTGTCAAACAGCAGATTGAAATCGAAACCAAGTACGAGGGCTACATCAAACGTCAGTTCGACGCCGTCAAAAAATTAAAAGACCAGGAAAAGAAAAAAATCCCGCCGGACTTCGATTACAACTGTGTTCCCGGCCTCTCCAACGAACTGAAAGCAAAGCTCACCAAAATCGCACCGCAGACGCTAGGCCAGATGACACGCATTATCGGCATGACGGAGGGGGCGATTTCGGCTGTACTAATCATGATGAAAAAACACGAACTCCAGGGCCGCTAAAAAACGCCCATCTGCGGCGTTGCGCTTCAGCCCTCGTCGTTGCGACGTACACAAAAAGTACGTCTCATTTCTCTGGCTTCGCGCGCCTTGCATCTAAGCATTTTTGAACAGCCCCGAACAATGGTTTTTCCAATCACTCTTTGGCACATTTTTCTTTTCATTGTTGCTTAAACATAGTATGAAAGTATCGCATTTCGGGAAAAACCAGCCAAGTATATTAATTGTTAAACGGATAAGGAGATTACTATGATTCCTCCCAAAGTGTTCATATCCTACTCACACGACTCTGCAGCTCATAAACAATGGGTACTGGAATTTGCTACGACCCTTAGAAATAGAGGTATCGATGCAATCTTGGACCAATGGGATTTGAAGCCAGGTGATGACCTTCCTGAATTTATGGAACAAAATCTTGCATCTTCAGATTATGCAGTAATGATATGCACAAAACGTTATGTATCAAAAGCCAATGCAGGTGTAGGCGGTGTTGGTTATGAAAAGATGATAATGACGTCCTCATCCCTCTCTAAAATATCTGACAGCAAGGTGATTCCAATAGTAAGAGAAAACGGTGATCCTCAAGTACCTACTTTCCTAAAAACAAAACGCTATATCGACTTTTCAAAAGAAGAGGATATTGAATTTTCATTAGATGAGTTACTAAGATTTCTGCTAAATGCACCCCTTTACAAAAAACCAGAGGTAGGAAGCAATCCTTTTCGCCCTTTAGCTGAAGCTAAGCCGGATCGCACTTCAGATGGAATTAGACAACTCATGATTGATCTCATAAAACTTTATAACAATACAGGCGAGGAAAACGTTATGTTCGTTAACTTAATACGTCATTCAACCATGCCACGCTTGATGTTTGATAAATACTTCGATGAGGCTGCCAAACAAGGTCTAGTACAGAAGCATTTAATCTATGTAAAGGTAACAGAAAAAGGAAGATCATATGCCGAAGAGCATAACATAGTTGGTGTATAATCAGTCAATCCAGCCGATCGTTCCGCTCCGGCTGATTTTTTTTGTTGAACAAACACGAAGCCTTGCTCATTTCGTTTTTTTAGAATCTAATTACGCTTTTGCCTGAGTGAGTTTTTTGTCCAGAAAATATTTCTGGTTTAGATAACAAGGAGACCCTTATGAATACAAACAACATACCGACTGAAACTCCCTTTCCGCTTGAAGAAAATAATCCGACATTCAGAAGTCTTTTCCGTACGTTATTTTATTCAAACGTGAAAATGAAAATGAAGCTTTGGGAAGACGCAACATTTATTATGGCAGACGTTCCGTTGAATCACGATGAAGCAAGACGGATTCTTCCCTGGTCTTTGTGGCTGACGAAGCCTTACAAAGCCACGTTTTTTATTGCCGGGTATCCCAGGACAGCGTTTACCGGCGCCTACAATGAGTCGGCGATTTTATTTCATGTCCGCGGTCTGTTCGGGCAGGGTGTTCATTGTCCATGGATGTTGGTAAATGACGATACCGCAACAATTTATGGAAGAGAACTTTTGGGATATCCAAAAAAAATGGCTGAAATTCCTTTTAATGATGACGGCAAAAAAATAAAAGCCAGCGTAACGCGTCGTGGCACCACCGTCTTTTCCATGGAGGGCGAGCGTATTTCCAAGGTGGCGGATCCGGAACCGATATCACAAGTAAAAGTTTTTAATATCGGCGGCATGGGGCAATTTTTTGCTTATAATCCTATCTGGATGTTTAAGTATAAGGAGATCATTCACGAGTCTTACACGGCAAAGATAACTCTGAACATACAGGATTCCGTTTACGATCCGGTTTTAAGATTAATAGGTAATTACGCGAATCCGATTGAAGGCCGTATTGCCAAATTGGATATATTGGGATTCAAAATGTTATGGTTTGCCGGTATCAGCGGACTTCGTGTGTTTAAAAATTCATTTAATTTAAGGTTCCGGTAAGTTGTTTGAGAGCCTAACTGAACTTTTGCCTGGGCGAGTTTTTTTGTCTGGAAGATCCATCTTTCCCTCCAAATAAATAGTCTCTGTTTTTTCAAAATATTTTGTGATTAGATCAAAGCATGAAGAACGGGAAAACGATATTTTCCTTTTGGGAACCCAAGGGGAACATGACGCCATATCTCAGGTTGTGCATTAAAACCTGGGAGAAAAACCTTCCCGATTACAAAGTCATTATTCTGGATTATTCCAATATCGATCAATACCTGCCCGAAGGCACTTTCGATATGTCTGTTCTTAAAGGCCTTCCGTTAATGATGCAAAAGGACGCCATCATGGTCGGCGTTCTTAAGGAGCATGGAGGCGTGTTTCTGGATGCCGATACGCTGGTAACCGGCGATATTGCTCCAATGTTCGAACTGCTGAAAGATACCGAAGCCGTCATGTTCGATTATCATTGTGCTTTCGTGTTGTCCCGGCCCGGTGCACGACTGCTTAAGTTATGGCAAGAAATCATTCAGGAAAGATTGAAGCGTGTCGGGCAGAATGGAAATGAAGATTTGCCGTGGGATTATTTATCGAATGGCGCAATGGCTGAAGCAATGGATGCCATGATCATGAAGAAAGGCGGTTTTTATGCAACGCAAAAAACGATAGAAGATAAAATCATAGAAGCGTATCGGAAAATAACCCGAAACGAAACCTTGCTGACGCCCGACCTGATAATGTGGATAAACCGCATCGGAAATGCTCTGGCCGGAAAACAAAGAGCTTTTTATTTCCGAGCCGCTCTTAAACAATATCTGGCCATGCTGAATCGAATGGATCACGGATTTATTCCCGAAGCCGTTTATTTCCCTTCGCGGATCATGCATGCAAGAGACAAGTACAACCGGTTTTGGTTTGATGATGAAATAGACACCACGAATGCCTTCACGCCCAATCAGAAGATAATCGGCTTGCATCATTCCTGGACGCCGCAATGGTACAAGGACTTATCGGAGAAAGACGTTTTGGAAAACAAATGCCTGCTTTCCAGAACCATCAAACATCTTTTATGATTGGGATTTCAGTTGCTCTGTCGCCTGGGCGAGTTTTTCTTTGTCCAGATAATATTTCCCGTTGTTCGCTTTGATGACCAGTCCGTCGACTATTAATAAATTCAGCGCTCTGGGGCGGATGTTTTTGGTACCCACGCGGAAGAAATTTTTCCGTTCATCTTGAATTTTAATCGCCCGTGATTCCTTAAATGCCCTGGCCTCTTCCAATTCAGCGATTATTTGCAGACTAGCCCGCCGCACGGCCAATCCGCCCATGTAAAGAAAAAGAACCACAATGGCGACAAAGACGGCAGCAAGCACTATAATCTGTAAAACAACAGGCATAATATCTCCCCGCATGGATTATTTATTTCTTGTTAAA
>JASEHT010000040.1 GCA_030018675.1 Smithella sp. | reverse complement strand
GTTCATATACGCCTGCGGAGCCTCCTCCTTGCCGCCTCGTTATCCTTTGAAATCGAAATGGTATAATATGTTGAAATTGATATATTAATCGCTTCAGCATCAATAAATGTTTAATGGATAAAAGGTGATTGCTTATGTCTTGGGTAATACTTGTTTTGGTGCTTATCGTTATTGGTTATGTTATCTATAACCGTTCGAAAGTTTCATCTCACTACTCTCCTGAGAAAATAAAAGAACTCACTGCAGAACAAATGAAAACAATAGATAAAGAGATAAAACGAGTATCTCAACAAGGTGGTAGATTATCTACCCCACTTTTATTAAAAAATTTTGAAGAATCAAAAGCAGAGCACCGTGGAGATCAAAGATTTATTGCAGTAATAGATAACACGAAAAAAGAAATTATGAAAAAATACGATTCGTATATTCATCCGGAAGATGCATTTTATGAAAATGGTGAAATGATAATATGGAATGAATATCCTGGTTGTTTTGAGCGGCATCTTCAGCGAAGATATAAAAACGTCTTATTTCCACCAGAGAGGCGACATATATCAAAAAAGGATATAGAAGAAGCTCGTGGAAAAGATAAAATTGATGAAGATATATTTATTAAAGCGGTAAAAAACCTAGGAGCTGAAGGAGAACTTTCCGAGGAAAAAATTCCGTTATCCACTGTAAAGGATTCAACCGCTCTGCAAAAAGTTCAAGCTATGTTGGTGCAAGGCGCGTCCATAGGTGGAAACATTCAAGATGCAATACTTGTTTTGGAAAACCTCGAAAAAAAACTGATTGAATATATGAGTAAATTGGCACCTGATGCGAAAGAATTACTTGAACAAGCTACATCATTATCTATAGTGGAAAGAAATCAATATATGGCACAAAGTAAAAGAAAAGATACACCAATCTTGAAGGAAGAAGAAGTGCCTACCCTGCTTTCCGAAGATTTAGCTACAATTGCAGGAATGGGGTTAGCTAGCAGGTCTTTTGCACCAAATTTTAGACCAAACGAAGCAGATATAAAGAAACACCTCGATGACGCTATAAGTCAAGGTTTTAGTAAAGATAGGGCACGAGAGATTATAGATGCTTGGAATTACAATCGATAAAAATTTATAAAAAATCAATTCGGCAAAAATTTTCTGTGAATGAGAATAAAATGAGTACACATAAAGAAAACTTTAAACATTGGTTTAGCGATACAATTGAATCACTTTATGAAAATGAAAACGCAGGATTTCCTATTTTAATGTTAACATTTCCCTTATTGGAAAGATACCTGCGTTCAAAAAGTCAGACTTACGAAAAATCTTTAAAAAAGCCGTTCTATAATGAACTTTTAAATTTATTCCCTACTTTAACTGATAGAACCAACGCTGAAAGTTTTTGGGAGATTTATAGACATGGGATACTTCATCAAGCGACGTTATCTCAGAAAAAGAATCATATCGATAAAATATGGATAAGTAATTATAAAAAAGATGCTATATTCTATGAAAAAAATGTTTTCTATGTCAATCCAGTTGAATTTGCAAAAAAAGTTATTGATATAATTAACAATGATTTCCCAAATTATGAAGCATTAGAACATTCTAGTCATCCACTAGCAACAAAACAAATAATCATTGATGGATTTAATGGTACGTGTGGATATGCTCAAAGGATGTCGCTTTCTGTCCGAACACAAAACACAAAATAAGGTGCAGGTAGAAAGTCTGTTCTTTGCTCAACTTAAAAAGAAAACTTGATGCCGGTTTCTATGGTTAGTATTATCATTCCTACCTTCAATCGCGGATATACACTTTCTCAGGTTCTGGATTCTTTTTACCGGCAAAAATTTGTTAAAGAAATAATAATCGTTGATGATGGTGGGTCGGATGACACGTCCGCTATTGTTGATGAATTCAGCCGCAAGTATCCTCTTATCAAAACGATTTATCTTAAAAACGAAAAAAGAATGGGTGCTCCTTATGCACGCAGGCGAGGGCTTCTAGCGGCTAAGGCCGACTTTGTTCTTTTCGGAGATGATGATGATTTTCTGGAAGAAAATTACACGGAAGTTTGCCTGGGGAAATTGAAAAGTCTGAAGGCGGATATTGTTTCAGGCCGGCATTTTATCCGTAATCCGGGAGAGAGCATGGCTGCCGCGGTTGTCAGATTTCAGCAGGGAGAAGTGGATTTGCCACCTTTCGATTTCCGGCGCTTCTATATTAATCTGGAGGCGAAATTCACGGGGGATATAGAACTTCCTTTTACTCATGCCATTTTCCTGGCACGCCGAGAGCTTCTATTGTCCCATGATATTGACACTTTTTACAGCAGAGGAAACGGGTTTCGCGAAGAGAGCGATGTCCAGGCGGCAATTTATGTAAACGGTGGTAAAATTATCATGACCAATGATACGCACAGCGTGCACATGAACCCTTCGGAAGTTACAAGCGGCGGTCAGCGAGCTGGTCGTTTTTCCACACTTTTTTGGTCACTTTATTACACATCTTATTTTTTTAAGAAATATTACAATCCGATTATGAAGATGCAGGGGAAATCGGGAGGCTATCCGCGGGGAATTCTGATCTTCTCTGTTTTACGAATATACCAGTCTTTTATCCGGCTATTTTTTATTCTGAAAGAAAAAATAACCGGATGAATCTTAAAAATTGAAAAGCATCAAATTCAAGGGTTGTTCAAATATGATCAGATATGAGGCGCGCGAGAATCGTGGAGTGAGGCCTACTTTTTTTTCGTAGGTCGCAGCGACGCGGCTTGCAGCGCAACGCAGCAGACCATATTACCCTTCCGTGTATGTGCGTTATTCTTACATTATGATGCCGCTGCATCAAATATGTATGCACTCACTAACAGCATACACCTGAAGGGAAAAACCATTTTCTGAAAAAATGTCTTGCCTTTTATTTTCCCCCCATATAGCTATGATATACTAGTTTGGATAGTTTTCTTATATCAACATAATCAACCATGCAAACCGGCTCGTTGACCAGGGATGCCGTCAAATCTTTTGAGCCGAAAAGTTCGAGTTGTTATACATTCTGTCTTTGATATTGTTTTCCCATAGTTAAAACCCCTGATGTCTTCGGTAAAAACCGGCGACAGCAGGATAAAACAACATAAATTAGGGGGGGATCTCATGAAACAGACCGTCTTTACTCGACTGTTCTCAAAAAAAATGCTCTTGTGTATGGCATGCCTGGTTCTGCTTACAGGCCTCATTTCGCCGGTTTACGCCGGTGAAGAGATGTACCGCACCTTCATGCGCATCAGCAGCGGACAGGGCGACACGTCGCTGTTTGAAAAACTCAACACCCGATCACGAGAACTGGACTGGAATGCCGCAAAAGAAACGGAATTCGAAGGCACACTTCGGCTGCTCAAAGTGAAAGGTGTGACGGGTGACGCATCTTTTATTTATATGGTGCGCGACTTGGAAGGGCGGCTCCATATTCTCTCGGTACCTTCCGACGACGAATCGCTTGAAAGCGCGCGAGGACCCTATGAAGATCTCGACAAACTCATGGGGAACAAGCTGGTTTTCAGGGTGCAGGAGCTGGAAGCCATCGTGGCAGGCGAGACGTACAGTTTCGCGCGTCTTCTTGAGCGGCCCCAACAGCTGGCCTTTGACCGCATATTTAAGATATCCATCGTCCTTATGCTTTTCTTTGTCATGGTGGGCATGGGCCTCACTCTTACTTTAGCCGACTTCAAACGAGTTTTCCAGAAACCGAAGGGAATCCTCACGGGCGCAGGACTTCAGTGGCTCCTCATGCCGCTCGTCGCTGCAGGGCTGGGGCGATTGCTAGGTTTTTATGATGCTTATCCCTTCATATTCGTCGGCATGGTGCTCATTGCCGTCAGTCCCGGCGGTGTGACATCAAATCTTATGACCTATTACGCGAAGGGCGATCTCGCCCTTTCCGTCTCGCTCACATCCTTTTCGACCGTGCTGTCTCTGGTCTTTACGCCGCTTCTTCTTGCCTTCTACTGCGCCAATGTTCCGGAAGTTACCATCCCCGTGGGCATGGTGGTGCAGACCATTATCGTTCTCGTCATCATTCCCCTCGCTGCCGGGATGACCGTACGGGCGCGATGGCCGAAATTTGCACTAAAGGCCACACCCTTCTTTTCGGTACTGGGCATCATCGCCCTGCTCTTCCTGATTATCGCGGGCATCCTGGGCAATCTCGAGGTCTTCACCGACACAGACCGCTACGGCTTCAAGTTCTACAGCATGGTCTTCTCTCTTACCCTGCTGGGTATGGTTGCGGGCGCCGTTTTTCCGAAACTGTTTCGGTTAAGCAATTATCAGACCAGGGCCATATCACTGGAAACAGGCCTCAGAAACGCATCTCTGGCCATGGCCTTGGCCCTGTTGATCCAGGACTACATGGGCGACTTTTACAGCTCCATGTTTGTCACATCGGCCATGTTCGGCCTTCTCATGTACATCGCGGGCTTCGCTTCAATCGGGGTCTTTAACAAAATCCTTCCCGTTATCGGAGAACCCGAATACGAAATGAAATGCAACACGGAAGACAAGGCGAAATAACATACTGTTCACCATCGAGGGAACATATTACCAGATCTTCGCTTAACAAGATCGGCGCTGATTTCCGCTCTTAACTTTTTTCTTTTTTCCTGCGCCAAGCCCGCGCCGGCAATGATGCATATTTATTTGACAGAACGGGTCAATGCATTGCATTTCGAAAAAATAAAGTCTAATAGGACGTACGGTCTATATCAGGAGGGAAGTGATCATGCTTCATTGTATGTTGACATACCTTGAAAAATTATGCTTTTCAATAATGGCGGAATTGATCAGTGTATTTACTTTCCGGGTAATCTAAATTATGAAAATTACCAGTGCAGAATTTGTGAAAAGTGCGGTGTGGCCGCCGCAGTATCCGCCGGCGATCATGCCGGAGATATCGTTTGTCGGACGTTCCAATGTCGGCAAGTCATCCTTAATTAATACGCTTGTCGGACGCAGAAATCTTGCTAAAACGAGCAACACGCCGGGGCGCACCCAGTTAATCAATTTTTTTACAATCAATGAAAAAATATCTTTTGTCGATTTGCCCGGCTATGGTTTTGCCAAAGTGCCTCAGTCCGTAAAAAAAGACTGGGGCGATATGATTGAAGCCTACCTACGGGAAAGACAGTCTCTTTGTCTGGTTATTTTTATTCTGGATATCCGGCGCGATCCCAGCGCCGATGATTTATCTTTACGCGACTGGCTCGAGAATTATCGAATACCTTATTTGTATGTATTAACCAAGTCCGACAAATTATCCAACAATCAGGCGATCGCCCGCCGGCGCGCTATCGAAAAAAATCTGAAGGTATCGGCCGGAAACAAACCCGTTTTGTTTTCGGCGAAGACACAAAAAGGCAAGGTTGATATCTGGGATTTTCTGGAAAAACATCTTAGCGCAATTCCTGCCCGACCATCATAAAAAAACTACTGGACATCGGTCATCGGATTGATTTGAATGGATTGAACATTTCGTTAAATTCGTCATGAACGCCGATCTTTGAACGCCGGTCATTTTTTTACTCTTGTCATATCAAATAGTTAGCAAAAAAATCAAACAAATTAGGCTTGTGCCCTTGACAGTGTATCCAAATTATGTTAGCGGATTTACGCCCGTCGGGTGCTATTTGTTTTAAAAAAATCGAGGTTCTTTAATATATAAGAAGAGGTGTAATCAGGTGCTAAAAGATAACGAAAAAGTTGGTGCTGTAATGGTAGTTGGTTCGGGAATCGCTGGCATTCAGGCGTCTCTCGATTTGGCCAATTCCGGAATGAAAGTCTATCTCGTCGAAAACGGAATCAGCATCGGCGGCGTCATGGCTCAGTTGGACAAAACCTTTCCCACCAATGACTGTTCCGCCTGTATTTTGTCTCCCAAACTGGTCGAAGTCGGTCGCCATCCCAATGTCGAAATCAAGACCCGGCGGACGGTTGATTCGGTCGAAGGTGAACCCGGAAAATTCAAAGTAAAAATGACTTCCGCTCCGCGGTATGTCAATCTTGATAAATGTACGGGCTGCGGCGACTGCGCCAAAGTTTGTCCCGTCTCAGTTCCCGCCGGATTCAACGGCAACTTGAGCGAAAGACAAGCCATTTATCGTCATTTCCCGCAGGCTATTCCCAGCGGTTTCGCGATTGACAAGTTGGGGACGTCACCCTGTAAAGCCCATTGTCCCACGCATATCAGCGTTCAGGGCTATATCGCATTGATTGCCGAAGGAAAATTCAAGGAAGCTCTCAAACTGATTAAACAGGATAATCCTTTCCCCATCGTTTGTGGTCGTGTCTGCAATCATCCCTGCGAGACGGCCTGTATGCGTGGAAAAGTAGATGATCCGATTGATATCATGCACCTCAAACAATTTGTCGCTGATCTGGATTTAAACAGCGACACTCGCTATCTTCCCGAAAAGAAAGAAAGCAAAGGCAAGAAAGTCGCCGTTGTAGGCGCCGGTCCTTCCGGTTTGACCTGCGCCTACTTTCTAGCCGTTGAAGGCTATGATGTTGATGTTTTTGAAGCTTTGCCTGTCGCCGGAGGTTGGATGGCGATAGGTATTCCTGAGTATCGTCTGCCCAAGAAAGTTCTTAACGCGGAAATCAAAGTCATTGAAGATCTGGGCGTAAAAATTCACCTCAATAAGAAAATCGGCAAGGATATTTCCTTTGATAAATTGAAGTCCGATTACAGTGCCGTTTTTATCGGCTGCGGTACAATGAAGAGCAGCAAACTCAACATTCCCGGCGAAGATATGCAGGGCGTGGTTCACGGTGTCGATTATCTGATGAAAATCAATCTGGGCGAAAAAGTTTCCCTGGGTGATAAGGTTGCCGTCATCGGCGGTGGTAACGTCGCGATGGACGCGGTCCGCGTAGCCGTTAGAACCGGCTCGAAAGAAGTATTCATTCTCTATCGCCGTACCCGTGCGGAAATGCCCGCATCTCCCGAAGAAATCGAAGAGGCCATTGAAGAAGGTGTGGAAATGAAGTTCCTCGTTGCCCCGAAGCGCGTTGTGGGCAAGGATGGAAAAGTTACGGGAATTGAATGCACGCGCATGGAACTGGGCGAACCGGACGCCAGCGGACGACGTCGTCCCGTAGAAATCAAAGGCTCCGAATTTATCGTCGAGTGCGATGCCATCGTTCCCGCCATCGGTCAGGAAGCCGATTTGTCTTTCATCACCCAAGAAAGCGGCGTGGCTATCAACAAATGGAATAATTTAGATTTTGATAAAATAACCTACGCGACGAACGTTCCCGGTATCTTCACCGGTGGTGACGTTTCCACCGGCCCCCAGACAGTCGTAAAGGCAGTTTTTTCCGGTAAAGAAGCGGCCAAATCCATTGACCGTTATCTGATGGGCGAGGATATGAAAGCCGGTCGTGAAAAAGACTGGACCAAAGATCTGGCGGATAAAGCTGATCTTTCCAATTTCTCCAAGGTTCCGCGTGAAAAATATCCGTTGATGAAACCGGAAGACCGCAAGACCAATTTCCAGGAAGTCGGTCTTGGTTTTGATGAGGCGCAGGCCAAAGCGGAAGCGTTGCGCTGTCTGGCCTGCGGTATCTGCTCCGAATGTTATCAGTGCGTGGACGCCTGTATTGCCAAAGCCATTGATCACGATATGAAAGTAACCGAGGAAACCATTGAAGTGGGCGCCATTATCGCTTCCCCCGGTTTTGAAATTTTCGACGCCCGTCTGCGCGGCGAATACGGATACGGTATCTATAAGAATGTTGTTTCGGCGATTCAGTTTGAAAGAATTCTGTCGGCTTCCGGTCCGTTCTTCGGTCATGTTCAGAGAATTTCCGACGGCAAAGAACCCAAGAAAATCGCCTTCATTCAGTGCGTCGGTTCTCGCGATGTTTCCTGCGACAATAGCTGGTGCTCATCGGTCTGCTGTATGTACGCCACGAAGGAAGCGATTATCGGCAAGGAACACGCCAAGGGCCTGGAACCCACTATTTTCTATATGGACATTCGCGCGCATGGCAAGGATTTCGACCGGTTTGTCAATCGCGCCAAAGACGAATACGGCATCCGTTATATCCGTTCGATGCCTTCCGTCATCAAAGAAATGCAGCAGACCAATAATCTGCTGATTACCTATGTCAATCAGGACGGAACCCTGAGCGATGAAGAATTTGACATGGTCGTTCTGTCTGTCGGCTTGATGCCTCCCAAGGACGCAAAACAATTGGCGGCCAGTTTGGGCATTGAACTGGAAGGACACGGCTTCTGCAGGACCAAACTGGAAAATCCCGTTGAGACCTCTCGTCCCGGTGTTTTTGTTTGCGGCGCCTTCGGCGGTCCGAAGGATATTCCCGAAACAGTTATGGAAGCCTCAGCCGCAGCCGCCTGCGCGGAAGGGCTGCTTGCATCCCGTCGCAACACCATGATCACGCCGGTGGAAAATCCAGAAGAAAAAGACATGCGCGGACAGGGCGTGCGCACAGGTGTATTTGTCTGCCATTGCGGTATCAATATTGGTGGTGTTGTTGACGTTCCCGCCGTACGTGATTATGCCGCCACGTTGCCCACCGTTGTCTATACGGCTGACAATCTTTTCACCTGCTCGCAGGACACTGCCGTGAAAATGAAAGAAGTCATCGAGGAACAGAATCTGACCCGCGTGGTTGTGGCATCCTGCTCGCCCCGAACGCATGAAGGTTTGTTCCAGGAAAACTGCGAAAAAGCCGGTCTGAACAGGTATCTCTTCGAGATGGCCAACATCCGCGACCAGAATTCCTGGGTGCATATGCACGAACCGGAAGCGGCCACGGAAAAAGCGAAAGACCTGCTGCGTATGGCGATAGCCAAGGCTCAGTATCTCAAGCCGTTAAAACCCGGTCAGTTATCCGTCAATCATCAGGCATTGATTATCGGCGGTGGTTTAGCCGGTATGACCGCGGCTCTGTCTCTAGCCGATCAGGGATTTGCTTCTTTCATCGTGGAGAAGGAAGATCGTCTCGGCGGTAATTACAATCATCTCTATAAAACACTGGAAGGCCTCGACGCGCAGGCTCATTTGAAAGGTCTTCTGGATAAAATTTACAAGAATCCATTGATCACGGTTACGACCAGCGCCAAGATCGAGAAGATTGAAGGTTTTATCGGCAATTATAAGACGACGGTCAAAGCCAAAGATGAAGAAAAGGTATTTGAACACGGCATTGTAATTGTGGCGACCGGCGCCTACGAGAACAAGTCCCAGGAATATCTCTACGGCCAGAACGCTTCGGTGAAAACCCAGAGAGAACTGGAAACCATGATCTACGGGAAGGATTCCAAACTCGCTGCCATTAAGAATGTGGTTATGATTCAGTGTGTCGGCAGTCGCGACAAGGAAAGACCTTATTGCAGCCGTTACTGTTGCTCGGAAGCTGTTAAAAACGCTCTGGAGCTCAAAGCCGCCGATCCGTCCCGCGACATCACTATTATTTACCGCGACATCCGCACCTTCGCTTTCAAGGAAGATTATTACAAGCAGGCGCGTGAAGCCAATATCAAGTTCATCTCTTATGAAGAAGACCGCAAACCTGAAGTAGTTGCGGTGGGCGACAAGGTGGAAGTAAAAGTATTTGATCCGATTCTGAACGAATCCGTGTCTCTGCCTGCCGATGCGGTAGTCCTGAGCGTGGGTGTTGTCCCGAATCCGGAAAACGCGACCATCGGCCAGATGCTGAAAATACCGACCAACCAGGACGGTTTCTTCATGGAGGCGCACGTTAAATTGCGGCCGGTCGATTTCGCGACCGACGGCGTCTTCATGTGCGGCATGTCCCATTCGCCCAAGTTCAGTGATGAATCGATCACTCAGGCCAATGCCGCCGTTTCCCGTGCCGTCATGGTGCTCTGCCTTGATTACATTGAAGCGGAAGGCAAGACCGCCTATGTGAACAAGGAAAGATGTTCTGCATGCGGTTTGTGCGAAATCAACTGTCCCTACAGCGCGATCAGCGTGAACGTGGCGGAAGGCTGTGCCGAAGTCAACGCGGTGCTCTGCAAGGGCTGCGGTATATGCACGGCGTCCTGCCGCATGAATGCAGTGGACCTCAACGGGTTTAACAACGAAGAAGTGCTGGCACAAATATATAATTTAAACGAAGGCTAAACGGCTAAAGACCGTACAGCAAATGGAAGGAGAATATATGGCTGAAAACTTGGCAAACAAAGAATGGACACCGAAATTCGTTGCCATTGTCTGTAACTGGTGCACCTACGCGGGCGCCGATCTGGCGGGTATCAGTAGAATTCAGTATCCGACAAATGTCCGGATCATCCGCGTTCCCTGCACGGGAAGAATCAACCCGTTTTATATCGTGAAAGCCCTGCAGACGGGTGCCGACGGCGTTCTGGTTTCGGGTTGACACCCGGGTGAATGCCACTATATATCGGGAAATCTGGTGGCACGGCGCAAGTTTGCGGCGTTAAAAAGTTTCCTGAATTACATCGGTGTGGAAGGCGACAGAACCCTATTTACCTGGGTTTCCGCCTCTGAAGGTGACAGATGGGCACAGGTCATCAAAGGCGCTACGGAGAAAATAAAGGCGCTGGGACCGGCTGATAAATTGGTAAAAAAGATTAATTAAACTTTTGTAATAAAAATTAACGGGGAATCATCACTGTGGAAAACATCGAAACAAAATTGCGGGAAGAAGCAAACAGGCTACTTCTGGAAAAAAAGGTTGATGTCATTGTCGGTTATGAAAATGGCACTTTGCCGTTGACGGCGACGCCTTGTTTCATCACCAAGCCGGAAGAGGCGGAAAAACTGGTGTGGAATAATCTCTGCACACAGAATCTGGCCAAATATGTGCACGACCTGATTACTCAACATAAAAATTCCCAGAAAAGAGTCAAGCCGGAAGACCGGAAGAAAAAAATCGTCGGCGTTATCGCGCGCGGTTGTACCACCCGGTCACTGATTATTCATCTGCAGGAAAGACAGTATGGACGCGATGAAGTTTATATCATTGGTGTGCCCTGCGACGGTTACGTGGATGGCAAAGGCTTAAAGGTTGCCATTGGCGGCGCAGACATTATCGAAGGATCGATGGAAGGCGGCCAGATCAAGATGAAAACATCCGACGGCGATAAGACCGCGGCCCTGAAAGATGTTCTGGCGGATAACTGCAAGACCTGCCGGTTCAACAATCCGATCATTTCCGATGTGATGATCGGTTCCCCCGCCCCGGCCATGAATCCTGACGCGGAATATGACGAAATCAAGGAATTCGAGGGAAAGTCTGTTGAAGAACGCTGGGCTTATTTCATGAAGGAAATGGAAAAATGTATCCGGTGTTACGCCTGCCGTCAGGCCTGTCCTTCATGCTATTGCCCGACCTGTTTTGTGGAACAGAGTCAGCCGCAGTGGGTCGGCATCGGTGAAGACGCGACCGATACCCAGGTGTTTCAGTTCATGCGCCTGTATCACATGGTCGGACGCTGTGTCGATTGCGGTTCCTGCGTCTCTGTCTGTCCGATGGGCGTTGACCTGCGCAAGTTCCTCAAGAAAATTGACAAGGATTGCTTTGAGTTTTTCGGGAACCGCGCCGGCTCCTCTATGGAAGATATGCCGCCTCTGGGCAAATTCGATGAACATCACGACAAAGGGGATTTTGTCTACAACCCATAATCTGTTTGAGTAAATGGAGTTTACATGGAAACTTTTCTGGAAGAAGTAAACAAAAAAATACACGGAGTGCCTCTGCAGGCCTGCTATCACTGCCGTAAATGCACGGCTGGCTGTCCTATGACCAAGCACATGGAATATAATCCGAACAAGGTCATTAAGATGATTCAGAACGGCCAGCGTGACAAGGTACTCAACAGTTCAACCATCTGGATGTGCCTGTCCTGCGAAACCTGCATCACCCGCTGTCCCAATCAGGTGGACATTGCCCGGATGATGGATGTTCTGAGGCAGATGGCCATCGAAACCGGTGTCGGCGCCCGTGAGAAGAATGTATTGAAGTTCCACGAAGCGTTCCTCGCCGGGATGAAGAGGGGCGGTCGCATCAACGAACCTTTTATGATGGTGGAATATAAACTCAAGTCCGGGGATCTTTTCTCTGACGCAATGATTGGCTTGGATATGTTTATGAAAGGCAAGCTGTCGCTGCTGTCTCCGCGGACGAAAGACATGAAATCGGTCAAAAATATTTTTGAGAAAACAAAGAATAGATAAAGAGGTTAAAGGTTAAGGAGGCTACTCTTGAAAGTTTCATACTATCCGGGCTGTTCGCTGCACGCGACGGGAAAAGAATATGATCAGTCCATGAAGGCCGTCAGTCGCGCCCTCGACATCGAGTTGAAGGAAGTTGATGACTGGTCTTGCTGTGGAGCGTCATCCGCGCACAGTACGAATTTCGATTTGTCCATAGCTCTTTCGGCACGCAATCTTGTCCTTGCGGAAAAAGATGCGATGGATGTCATGGTTCCCTGCGCTGCCTGTTATAATCGTTTTAAAACAGCCGAGCATCATTTAAAAGCCGACAAAGACCTCAAAGCAAAGATTGAAGGCGTGGTCGGAGCGAAATATCAGGGCGGTATTGCCATCCGCAATCCCATTGACATCATTTACAATGAAATCGGCATTGACGCACTGGCCGCGAAAGTCGTCAAACCGCTTGCGGGACTGAAACCCGTTTCCTATTACGGCTGTCTGCTCTTGAGACCGCCGGAAGTATGTCAGTTCGAAAATTACGAAAATCCGTTCATGATGGATAAAATGATGAAAGCCATCGGCGCGGATGTGAAGATGTGGTCGTATAAAACGGATTGTTGCGGTGGTTCACTGGCGATCAGCAAAACGGCTATTGTCGTGGACATGTGCGACAAACTCATGAGTGCCGCCAAAGAAGCCGATGCTAATTGCGTTGTTACCGCTTGTCCTCTTTGTATGGCCAATCTGGATATGCGTCCCAGTGAAGGGAAGAAATTGCCGATATTCTATTTTACGGAATTGATTTCCCTGGCGATGGGTCTTCCCGGATCGAAAGATACGTTCAAGTCGCATATTTTTGATCCTCAGCCGCTGTTGAAGCAGTTGGGACTGATTTAATAAATTGTAAGCGAATTTCGTTTGGAGAAAATTCTTAATTATGGAAAAACGTTTAATTAAAAAAGATGCGCTGGCGAGCATTGCCAAAAAAATGGCCGAGAAATTTCTTGTCTGGGCGCCGGTAAAAAAAGAAGACAATGTTCTTTTCGAACCCCTGCAGAAAGGCGGAGAACCGAATTTTTCCTATCTGAATTCCAAGAACGCGCCGAAGAATGTTTTCTTCCCGCATACGGAAACCTTGATGAAATTTACCCGCACCCCAAAGGGCATGGTTTTCTCCGGCGAGGAAAACAAGGCCGATGAATCGGTGCTCTTCGGTGTGCGTCCCTGCGACGCTCACAGTTTTGTTCTGCTGGACAAACTTTTTGATCAGGAAAAATACAAGGACGGTTACTACATCGCCAAAAGACAGAGCACGACAGTAATATCTCTCGCCTGTGTCAAACCGCCTTACGCCAGCTGTTTTTGCACATCTGTTGACGGCGAACCGGTTTCCGCGGATGGAGCTGACATTCTGCTGACGGATATCGGGTCCGATTTTCTGGTGGAATTCATTACGCCCAAAGGCGAAAAACTTGCCTCTTATTTCGGCGATACCAAAGCGGACGACGCCGCAGAAACCAAGAAAAATGAAATCGCCGCCAAAGCCAAAGAAGCCATCAAGTCCAAAATACCGGCCCATGAAATCAAGCCGATACTGGACAAGAATTTTGATAATCCTTTCTGGAACACGATTTACGGCAAATGCCTGGCCTGTGGAACCTGCACGTACATGTGCCCCACCTGTCATTGCTTCGATATCAGCGACGAAGTAAAAGGCAGCGACGGTGTCCGTCTGCGTTCATGGGATTCCTGCATGTTCCCGATGTTTACCAAGGAAACATCAGGGCATAATCCGCGCTTGTCGCAGAAAGAAAGATGGCGTCAGCGGGCGATGCATAAGTTTAAATATTATGTGGATAATTTTAACGCGATTGCCTGTGTGGGTTGCGGTCGTTGCGTCATGAGTTGTCCCGTAAATATTGATATTAGAAAAATTGTTGAAGATATTTCAAAATTATAATCAGGGAGTTAGTAATGCAGAACCCGTATATACCGTATCCCGTTGTCGTGGATAAAATCATTACCGAGGTCGATACCAAAGACATCAAAACATTCCGTTTCAAGTTCGTGAATCCGGAAGATGAACAGAAATACGCCTATATACCGGGACAGTTCGGCGAACTTTCCATCTTCGGCAAGGGTGAATCTCCCATCGGTATAGCGTCCTCTCCGACGCAGAAAGGCTACGTGGAATTCACCGTCCAAAAAGCCGGTGTGGTGACATCAGCGCTTCATGAAATGGAAGAAGGCACCGTTATGGGTCTCCGCGGGCCATTGGGCAATTCCTGGCCGCTTGATTTTCTGGCCGGCAAAAATATTGTCATCGTCGGCGGCGGTTTCGCATTTACAACTTTACGATCGCTCATCAATTACATGATTTTTGAAGAAAACCGCAAACGCTTCGGCAATATCACGGTTATTTACGGTGCCCGTAATCCCGGCCTGCTCCTTTACAAAGATGAACTGGTCGAATGGGGTAAACGTTCCGACATTAACTTGAATGTCACCGTCGATAAAGGCGACGCGAACTGGAAAGGCAAAGAGGGTTTTGTTCCTGCGGTATGCAAAGAGGTCGCGCCCAGCAAGGAAAACGCCGTGGCGGTCATCTGCGGACCTCCGGTGATGATCCGTTTCACGCTGCCGGTATTCTTCGATCTGGGCTTCTCGAAGGAAAACATTATCACGTCACTGGAAATGAGAATGAAATGCGGAATCGGCAAATGCGGACGGTGCAACGTCGGTAGCAAATACGTCTGCAAAGACGGGCCGGTATTCTCACTGGCGGAACTGGATAAACTGACACCAGAATATTAAGAAAACAGCGTGCTTTTATAAATTATAAAAAAGGGGGGCTGTAATTCCTCCCTTTTTTTGTGAAAAAATAATCTCAAAATATTAAGAGATTTGGAATTGCGATTTGGTTTTTTGTG
>JASEHT010000003.1 GCA_030018675.1 Smithella sp. | reverse complement strand
CTACTTCCCGTACATCGAAAAAAAATTAAAAGAGAACGCTCTCCCTGACGACTTAAAATACATTGTAATAGTTGAAAGTTCCCTGAGACCTCTGGCGACCTCTCATAAAGGAGCCGTGGGCTTCTGGCAATTTATAGAAAGCACTGGATTGCGTTACGGAATGAGAATTAATCAATACACAGATGAACGCCGGAATTTTTTCTCTTCCACTGATGCGGCGATTTCTTATTTAAAAGACCTTTATGAAATTTTCGGTTCATGGACGCTTGCCGCCGCCGCTTACAACATGGGAGAAGACGGCCTAAAAACGGAAATGCTCATGCAGAAAGTGAACAACTATTATAAATTGTACCTGAATCAGGAAACGCAAAGATATGTTTTCAGAATTCTGGCCGCAAAGTTAATTCTGTCGAATCCTGCTAAATACGGTTTTATTCTAACGGACGATGACTTATACAAACCGGTTGAATTCGACAAAATTAAATTAATCATCCGCCAGCCCGTCCCTCTATTTGTTATTGCTTCCGCGGCAAATACTTATTTTAAAGTGATTAAGGATTTAAATCCTCACTTAAAAAATTATGATTTGCCGGCCGGTGAGCATGTCCTTTTAATTCCCAGGGGTGAAGCAAAAGGCTTTCAGGAAAGATTTGAATATTTTTTAAAACAGCTTAATGAGGGCAAGGGGAAATCGGTTTATACAGTGGTCAGAGGAGATAACTTATCCGTAATCGCAAAACGTTTTAATGTCTCGGTTAAAGCACTTATGCTCTGGAACGGAATTTCAAGCTCCAAACAATTATCGCCAGGCGATCAAATAATTATTTACGCAAATGACTGAGTTGATCTCTTGAAAAAAGCGCCCCCATCTGATGATGTTCTCGCAGCTCGAATGTTGATTATCAGACGGCACACTTTCCCAACGGCCGGAATCATAATCTCTTGACAAATACCTTATTCTGATTTAATCGCTATCACGAAATGCTATATTCTTTGATTTATTAAATAAATTGATGGTTGAATGCATTGATGAATGATATCAGAAGTAAAATCAAGCATCTCAAAACAGAAAAAAACGCGGTCATCCTGGCACATAATTATCAACTTCCGGAGATTCAGGACATCGCCGATTTTGTGGGCGATTCACTTGGTTTAAGCATTGAAGCGTCCCGGACAAAAGCGTCGGTCATTGTCTTTTGCGGAGTCCATTTTATGGCTGAAACGGCAAAGATCTTATCTCCGGATAAAACCGTATTGCTTCCGGATGTCAACTCCGGATGTCCCATGGCAGATATGATCAACCCCGAAGCGCTCAAATCTCTGCAGACCCAGCATCCCGGCGCCGTAACAATGTGCTACGTGAATTCATCCGCTGAAGTCAAGTCACTGTGCGACTATTGCTGCACGTCTGCCAATGCCTTAAAGATGGCTCAAAAAATTATCCCGGATCACAAGAAAATAATTTTTGTTCCCGACAAGTATCTGGCTCAATACGTTTCGGATCAGGCGAATCATCATTTTATCACCTGGGAAGGATACTGTCCCGTACATGCAGAAATATCACCGCAGGATATTATGCAGCAAAAAAGCCTTCATCCCCAAGCCAAGGTTATTGTCCACCCCGAATGCAGGCCTGAAGTGACTGCCTGTGCGGATCTTGTGGCTTCCACCGAAGGAATGAGCAAATTCATCATAAATTCCCCCGACAAAGAATTTATTATCGGCACGGAACTGGGCATTATTCATCGATTACAAAAAGAGAATCCTGACAAGATATTCCACCCTGCATCTGAAAAAGCTGTCTGCACGGATATGAAAAAAATCACGCTGGAAAAAGTGCTGTGGTCACTCGAAAATCTATCATTTGAGATCACCCTTCCCCAGGATGTATTGATAAAAGCCCGGCGATCTATTGATAGAATGCTTCAAACAACATGAGCAAGACAATATTGAATCCGATAATTAGAAAATGAAAAAGAAAGTTATTAACACATCCGCAGTGCACGTCGCCGGCCCCTACTCTGCAGCGATTGAAGCAAGAGACTTTATTTTTATTTCCGGTCAACTGCCCATTGATCCCTCAACCGGCGAAATTATCAAAGATATAAAACAAGCGACCAAACAGGTTCTCATCAATATACAATCCATCCTGAAGAAAACCGATCTAGACTTGAGCAATATCGTCAAAACAACTATCTTTCTGAAAGACATAAAAGATTTCCCTGTCGTTAATGAAATCTATGCCGGCTTTTTTCCGAAGGATCCTCCCGCGCGTTCAACAATTGAGGCCAGCGTTTTACCGAGAGGTGCTTTAATAGAAATTGAAGCCATCGCGGTCCGTGAATAAAGCTTTTCCATGTTGATTATATTTTTGATATTTTCAATTTACACTGATAATTAAGTATTATCAATATTCAGGAATTTCGTTTTCAAATGTCGCCTAAATAAAATACTGGGTAAAATATTCAATGAAAGTCGATTCACAAAAAAACATTTCCGCGTTAGCCGAAGAAATCATTTCCAAAGCCGGAGTTGGAATATACATCGTTCAAAACGGTAAATTTGTTTATATCAGCAATCTTTTCAAATCCATCACCGGTTACACCGATGCCGAACTGCTAGGGAACTCCTCTCTTGACACAATGGTCTACCCCGAAGACAGGGATAGGGTCAGGAAGCAAGCCATCAGCTTCCTGAATAAAGAAATCTATGAGCCGTATGAATATAGAATTATTAATAAAAATAATGGTGTAAGATGGATATTGGAAACCGTTACACCTATCATCTACAAGAGGAAACGCGCTTCACTCGGAAGCTTTATGGACATCACGGAACGAAAATTTACAGAAGATGCGTTTCGCCAAAGTGAAGAAAAGTACAGAGCGATTATAGAAAATATAGAAGACGGCTATGTCGAACTTGATCTCAAAGGCAACTTTGTATTTTTCAACGACGCGATCGGCAAAATGCATGGATATCGGAACATTGAATTATTAAGAATGAACTACCGCGATATTATGGACACAGAAAATGCAAATAAAATATACGCCAGATATCATGAAGTCTACAAAACAGGCATCCCGGTAAAAAATTTTGAATATGAAATAATCACCAAAAGCGGATTAAGAAGAAATTTAGAGACCTCCATATCCCTGATAAAAAACGCCGATAACCGGCCAGTCGCCTTTCGGGGAATTGTTCGCGACAGAACCGAACAACGACAAGTTATAGAGGCTCTCCAACTGAGTGAGGAAAAATACAGAAGCATTCTGGAAAATATCGAGGAAGGCTTTTTTGAGGTCAACCTGGAAGGAAATTTCACATTTTTTAATCAATCTACTTGTTTGCTTCTGGGATATTCCAAAGAAGAAATGCTCGGATTAAATTATCGTAAATATACCGACAAAAAAACTGCGGAGCAGGTATTCCGCGTTTTCAACGAAGTCTACAAAACAGGATTGTCAGCAAAAGAATTCGATTGGTTAATCAATAGAAAAGACGGAACAAATAGATTCGTGGAAGCCTCGATATCATTAAAACGAGATGTTTCCGGCAGTCCGATTGGTTTCCAGGGATTCACTCACGACGTTACGGAACGGAAACAGGCCGAATTTCAAAAAGAGGCGGCGTTGGAAGCCCTTCTTCAAAGCGAGGAAAAATATAGAAGCATTCTGGAAAACATTCAGGAAGCGTATTTTGAAGTTGATTTGGCGGGGAATTTTACATTCTTCAACGAATCGCTTTGTCGTTTGACCGGATGTTCCAAAGACGAACTGATCGGCCTAAATCACACAATATTCTCCGATAAAGAAAATTCCAAAAAAGTATTCGTCGCATTTAACAATGTCTATAAATCCGGTCAACCTACGGAAGGATTCGACTGGTTAATTATAAGAAGGGACGGCACCAAAAGATACATCGAGGCTTCCGTTTCCTTAAAGAAAGATTCATCCGGCAGTCCTTCGGGATTCAAGGGGGTCATCCGGGATATAACGGAACGTAAGAGAATTGAGCAGGAACTCAATTATATGGCCACCCACGATACGCTGACGGGACTGCCCAATCGTCTGATGTTCAACCAGTTATTGAATCAGGCTATTAATTCTTCGAAACGGAACAATAAAAAACTGGCGGTTTTTTTCATCGATCTCGACCGTTTCAAAATTATCAATGACTCTTTAGGACATGAAGCTGGCGATCAGCTTCTTCAGGAAATCGCCAGAAGATTCCGGAGAACGCTGAGAGAAGTTGACGTTGTCGGCCGTCTCGGTGGCGATGAATTTGTCATCCTGATCGAAGATTTCAACAATGCAGATCAAGTGGCCCATGTCGCGCATAAAATACTTTCCGCGTCGATCCAGCCTATGTTCATTATGGGGGAGGAATGTCGCGTAACAGCCAGTATAGGAATTAGTATTTATCCTCACGACGGTCAGGACGAACAGTCATTGATGAAAAATGCAGATATTGCGATGTATTTTGCCAAAGAAGAAGGAAAAAACAACTATCAATTTTATTCCAAGGATATCAAAACGCATTCGAATGAACGTCTTTCCATTGAAACAAACCTCCGCCGGGCGCTTGAACGCAATGAATTATTTCTCGATTATCAGGCGCGACTCGATTTTAAAACGAACGAAATCACGGGCGTTGAGGCCTTACTGCGGTGGAACAATCAATATCTCGGCTCGGTGACGCCCACGCAGTTTATTCCCATCGCAGAAGAAACCGGGCTGATCATCCCTATCGGACGGTGGGTTCTTAAAACAGCCTGCGCTCAAAATGTTTCATGGCAAAAAAAGGGACTTCCGGCGGTGTGTGTGGCGGTAAATTTATCACTTCGTCAGTTAATGGATGACAATTTGATTCATGATATTCAAACGGTTCTGAATGAAACCGGTATGTCGCCAAATCTTCTGGAACTGGAAATCACTGAAAGTATGGTGATGCATAATCCATCACGTCTGATCTCCATATTGACAAAAATCAAAGCCATGGGTGTACGGCTTGCTATTGATGATTTCGGCACCGGATATTCTTCTCTTGCCCAAATAAAACATTTCCCCATTGATACGTTGAAAGTGGACCGATCATTTATCCGCAATCTGCCGCGGGATTCTGAAGATAAGGCCATCACCGAGGCAATTATCACGATGGGCAAAACCTTAAGCCTGACCGTTGTCGCTGAAGGCGTGGAAACCGTCGAACAGGAAAATTATTTGAGAGAGCACGTGTGCGATGAAATGCAGGGTTTTTATTTCAGCAGACCGGTTCATGCTGACGAATTCGCCAATTTACTTCGAACCCATCAACCCTCTCCTGCCAATATTGGGAAACATGAAAATTAATACGATAACCGCAATTAATGTTTTTTAATCTTTTCTTTTATCCAATGCAGCCATTGCTTCATTGGCAACCTTTGACAAAGCCCCTGTTTCTCGCGACATTAATTTTAGATATTCTCTGGCCTTGGGACCTCCCGTTTTTCCTAAGGTGAGCAGACAGACAGATGCGATTTCCATTTGTTCCTTGCCGATTTCCGATTTGATAAATTTCAGAATTCCTGTTTTTTCTCTTAACAAATCAGAGGCGATGTTTATGATTTCACTTTCCAGAATATCCTTATTGGCATCTTCCTTGATTCTGCCTAATGATTTTAACAATCCCGAAATAAAACTAGCATCTGCAGGAGAAAGGTTTTTCTTGTTTAATCTATCTTTTATGAACAACAGAAGCTTACTTGCTGATGCGCCGGAAACAGATAATTCGTTTTCCAGCAAGCCGGCGGCCTGAATACGGACTTTTTCTTCCGAGTCTTTCAAAGCTTCAATGACTGCGCCTTCGGCTTCCTTCTCGTTTAATCTGGCCATCGCATTCAATGCTTTCAGCCTGATGCTGGCATTGGGATGTCTGGCGTATTTTTTGATTGAACTGACATCGTCACCCTGCCCTACTTTTACAATAACCAACAATGCAATATTCAACATGGACAACGCCTGATTCTGGTCATCAAAAATATTTTTCGACCACTGCCTGGCCAGCTCACCTTTTTCGAAAAGAATTTCCGTGACACTCTTCAAAATATCCGGCTCCTTGGATTTGCTGATAATGACATTGAGGACGTCAATACACGTCGCCTGCATGCGCTGCAGAACACCATGAATCTCTTTCTTCAAATCCTTATCGGCGTTGATATATTGATCGGAGAACTCATTTTCTGTTCCCTTTAAAACGTAGTCAGGCAAGTTCGAAAGCTTCCAGGATTCACCGGACAACGTTTGATGGCCCGGCGAATAATCATCCAGGGTTTCAGCAATCCTTTTAATGACCGGCCACTCTCGGCGCCTAATTAAATCAGGCATGACCCTTTTAAATATTTCGGCGATGCCTGCCATTTCTTCAATATCCCGAGCCTTCATTGCTCTTTCAATATGTGTGTCTATTTGCAGGAGAACCTCGGCGGCCAGCTTTTTATTTTGAATATCCATTCGCAGTTTTTCGGGCAGCATATCAAAAGTCACGATCTTACATTCATACAATTGTTCAAACAAACCGGTGATATCCGGCATATTCTCAGCGATAATTCTCTGAGCCGTTATGTTCAGCACCTTCGACAAATATTCTTCTCGCTTCTGGAATGCAGATAATTCGTCCTCTGATTTTTCTCCATCCTTGCCTGCGATATAGACCTCCAGAACTGACTGAGAAACGGGCACGACAGCATCCGACGGCAGAGAATTGATGACGAGATTTTCCAGTTCGTCACTCTCCATAAGATGTGTAATGTGATTGGCCAAAATATCACAATTAACAATCAGATCCCTGAACAAATCATTATTATTCAGCGGACGAATAATGTCCTCCACGATTTGATTTTTTATCAATTTCATTTTTTCAGTTGACGCTGAACGGAACAAGGGAACAACCTTAAGGTCCTTGGCGAGACGACGTAATATAATCGAAACGCGCCAGGGAAGTTTTCCTCGTGAAAGCACGATATCATTTTTAAATACCGCTGATACCTCGGTGATATCCAGGTCAATCAGAGCTTTTGTCAAATACTCGCCCAGTTTCGAAGGATCCGTTGTATCGGCAATCGGCTCGCTCATAACATCAATGAACGACTCAAAATGCTCAGGCGTAATAGATTTCTTAATGACAAAACTGTTGAGGCTCTTGCGTTCAAAATAATCCTTGAGTTTGGGCACAAACAAGTCCGATGTATTCGCCTGTGTCAATTTTCTTATATTAAACGGCTCATCAAGAATGCCGCTGATATGAATGTCAACTTTTTCTTCATAATCATGACAGGTCAACATAATTTCTGCGGAATCCCCGAGCGCGCTTTTAAAATCGCCATAGAGTCCCTTTTTCACATCCATAGAAACCGGATGGTTGGAATCATAGTAACCGCTTTTTGAAATTGCCTTCGTCAGATCAATGACAAATTCGGATGCTTTCTTCGCTTTGGTGAATTCTTCAGGTGTGAAGTCTTTTTTTTCATCAGTCTTGTAACTTTTTTCAGCAAAAGGATTCATGGCAGAGGCTCCTATAAGCTTGATCAATTTTAACAAAAGCGGACTTCAGGGAAACAAGGCTCTCTTATAAACAATACATGATGAAATATGTCGGCTTCGTAATTCAGTAACCGTTTTTTGAATGATTATAAACAATGAATATTGCTGCTTTTTATATCACGTCTTTTAATAATTACAAGCAAAAAACATGAAGATGAGCTTGTTTATTTATTTTCCTGCGAGTTGACAAGAAGCGAAAAGAGGGTATAAGATTTTTCAAATTAATCCCTTAAAAGGAATGAATATGATTCAATCATTTTTTCGATCCGGACAATGTGTAAAACTTATTACGCTAATGCTGACTCTTCTTCTCATCTTTGCCCTTTGTTCATGCTCCGTAATGCGTTCGCGTCCGCCTTCTCCGCCTCCGGTCAAACCGGCCAAAATAGCCGTCGTACTCGGCGGCGGTGGTGCGAAAGGATACGCTCATATCGGCGTTCTCAAGGTTTTGGAAGCGCAAAACATCCCTATACATATGATTGTCGGCACCAGTGCCGGAAGCATTGCCGGCAGTTTATTCGCTTCAGGCAAATCGGCATTTGAACTCCAGGAAATCGCTCTCAGCATGGACAAAAATAACGTCATTGATTATGAGTGGAAAGTCTGGAGCGGCGGTCTGATTAAAGGTGACAAACTGGAAAATTTCATCAATGCTCATGTAAGAAACATATCTATGGAAAATCTTAAAATTCCATTCTTTGCGATAGCCACCAATATTTCCACAGGCGAAGAAATAGTTTTTGCCAGAGGCAACACCGGCATGGCCGTTCGCGCCAGTTGTTCCGTTCCGGCAATTTTTCTACCTTTAAAAATCGGGAACAACACCTATGTGGACGGCGGTGTCGTCAGCCCTGTAGCGGTTGACGTCGCCCGGCGCAACGGAGCGGATGTGGTGATTGCCGTTGACATCTCCGGAGGTCTTGACAAAGCGGTGCCGGAGGGCAGCATCGATTCTCTAAAAAAATCCGTTCAAATCATGTACGCCAGAATAGCCGAATACCAGATAAAAAATGCCGATGTGGTCATACGTCCCAATATGAGGCAAATCGGTTCCACTGAAATGGATAAATTCAATAAGGCGATATTGGAAGGAGAAAAAGCCGCTACCTTGAAAATACCGGAGTTGCAAAATATCATGGAAAGATTAAAACAAGAAGGCAGGATTTAGTCCGGTTCCCTGCGGAGGCTGAGACATCTGTTTATGATTCTTATTGGCGGAAGATCCCACAATATGGAGGAAACCCTGGAGGTCAGCAAGTTGGGATTTCCATTTATTGAAATTTCTCTTGATGATCCCGAGACTGTTTCCCTGTGGATTCCGCAGCTTCTGGAAATTAAAAATACTTGCGGCATTTTTTTCCTGGCTCATTTTCCGAATGAGGATAATCCTTTTGATGTCGAAATTCTCCGCACTAAGTTTCTTCCCCGCATCAAAACACTTATGAATTTATCCCGGCAACTGGATATTCAGAAAGCGACTTTACATTTTTGGATGGATAAGCGATGGGCTTCTGCGGATCTCATACGCGGAAAGTTGCAAATACTCTCCCGCATTGTAGAATATGGCAGCGATTGCGGAATAACCATTTGCATTGAAAATTTAAGCGAGCGCGCCGATAGTTTCGCCCCGGCATTCGATGCTATTCCGGACCTTCGCATGACACTCGACATCGGCCATGCTCAGCTTCTTGCCAGCCGAAACACGTCTTTTCGTTTTATCGAAGAATATTTTTCCAGAATCGCTCACATCCACGCACACGACAACAACGGAGGCGTTACCGTTAAAGATGATCTGCATCTCCCGCTCGGACAAGGCTCTGTCAATTATAGAGCCATTATGAAATCGCTGCTTGAAAAAGGTTACGAATCGACGATCTCTCTGGAAGTCAGAACACAAGATATGCTCAAATCAAAACAGACCCTGAAAGATTGCATCAATTCTATAAAAGTGAAGTGATGTTCTGCGACCTTTCGGCGGGCGGGCTATGTTATCCATGAATCAATTCGACATATCGATAGGGTTGAGATCATTAATAATATCTTTTTAATTCTTCTCTGTTCCCCCAACGCGACGGTTCTATTTTACCCAGTACATCCGGCGTCGTCTGCCTTAGGATCCCCAACTTATCAAATGCAATTTCAATTTTCTCACCCGGAACAATCCATAAATCGTTGTCCAGTCCCGTGCAATCAGGTATTGTTCCCATCCCAATCACGGAGCCGGGCAAAGGCGTAAAGATCGTCTTCAAATACTCCAGCATTTTTTCCGGTGGAGCGGAATATTCCGATGTGCTCCCCTGCCATTCATATCTTCCGCCTATTCTGACTTTCACATTCAGGTCCAGCGGATTGCCGACTTCATCAGGCGTAACAAGAAACGGTCCCAAGCCCTTGCTACAGGCGAAATCCTTGCTTCTGGCCGGTCCCGTTCCCACCATCTCCCAGAACTGAACGTCTCGCGCCGATGAATCATTGAATATGGTGTATCCGGCTATCGGCACCCTATGGTTTCCCGTAACGACCGCCAGTTCCGGTTCAATATCAAGATAGGAAGAATAGGCCGGCCATTGTATCGTATCGTTATCCCCAATGATTGCATTGTGGTTACATTTGTAATAAAGCATCTTTCCGCCGGCAGCCGCGCTTAATCTTTTTTTAATTAACGGCGCGATAATTTTCCCCACGATTCCGAATTCATGTTTCACCAGCGTCGCCGCTGAATTACCCAGATGCCGGGGCGAAAGACCGAAATCAATCAGCGCTCTTGGAATGGGAACGGGCGCCAGAATTTTTGCTTTTTCCAGGGGAGTTTTTTCAGCATCAGTCAATGTGGAAATATACCCTTCAGCGTATTGCAGCAGTTCCCGGGCAATGGTTTCGCTAAGCGGCAGATTGTCGAGATAGGAATAGATATCGGACAACTCTACCCTCGGCTGACCGGTTTTATGCATGAGCACTTCAAAAGACACCACCCGGCCTTTAACAACAACCCCGAAAAAAGGGCCGTCTCCATGCGGAGTTTGAAAATTAAGCAACTTCATATGATTCTTCTCCTATATGCCTATGCGTTCCGCTTTAGAATGTATCTTTTAACAAGCCAAAGACCAATCAGAAAAACCGATGTTCCTAACCCGAGGAAGGCCAGAAACCATTTTGTATTAGCCGCCAGTCCGGAAAACCACACAAGGGAATGTGTTGCCCTGTCAAGGTCAGCTAACATATACACATGCATGGAATTTTCCACCAGGTCGCATAATCCCGCCATGAAAGGGGTTAAAACCATGAAATTGAATTTAGGATTCACATGATTAAGTGTGAAGCCCCTGGCGATCAAAAGACTTAACAGAATGCTGTACCAGAGAGGATGTAAATAATCGAAATAGAAGTGTTTATAATACATCTCGATTTCCCCGGAGGCCATCCAGCTTGCTGCTATGGACAGGAACATATCACGGGAAAAGGTTGTTTGCAGAGCAAGAACATTCAGCGTGCCTATCTCATGCAGAATTGATCCGATGATGATTTGTGAAGTGAAATAAATGAACAAAAACAGCGCAATGAGGAATGTCGAATCGGACTTTCTGATCATGAAATCTTCCGCACGTGAAATCATTCCCATTGCGATGCCCCCTAAATGTGAATTAAAAACCAACTGTAAAGTTTTCTATGTCAACAAGTTGCTTCTATCGATATGTTCCCTGTGTCGCAATTAATTTACTTCGTTTCGTTGATTTCGGAATCTCCCTCATATGCCGCGCTGCACTCATTGTACGTCTGTAATACTCGGTTATACTCGTTAACCATTGATTCCGCGACCACGGCTTTGGCTTTTGCTTCTCCAACCAATCGGTTGTACCAGCGGCTTTTTTCATTGAAGACGTTTATGCTTTCATTCAAATTCCGAGCTTTCTCGGCATCGTTGTAAATATATTTTCGATCACGTTCTATAGATTCCTGCTCCGCTTCCAACTCGTTCTTCAGACGGACAATCTGGCTCTGCAGAGATTCTATTTCCGCCTTTTTAACTTCAATATCATGCAAATGTTTTTCAGACGGGGCAACGCACACCTTTTGTTTAACAGGAGGCGACGGCAACCCGAATATCTGAACGGTTACAAAAGTATCCCTTCCGTGCATTTTACCCCTCGCCACAGCCGCGCCTATTTCACGCACCTCCGTGGAAAGAATATTATTTCTGTGTCCGGGACTCTGCATCCAACCGTCCACAATCTTCTGGTTGGTTAAAAAATCACCGCTGCCGATATTTTCCGCGATTATTTTATAGGCGTAACCGACCGTCCGCGCTATATCGGAAGCCTGTTCGCCGATAGGCGAAACGTGGGCGAAATACTGTTTCTCAAGCATATCCTGCGCCCTCGAAGCCGCGATGATATTTAATAGATGGTTTTCTTCCAGATACGTCAGCCCGTAATTCACCCTTTCTTTATTCGTCAATTCTATCACACCTTCTTTGTTTAATACTTCCCTCGGCACAGGCATCAAGAGTGATTTGCCGGATGATCTTACCTGTTTTACCGAGAAATATCCGGGGTGATCGGAGACGTTGTTGTATACTTCAGAAAGATTTTTCATGTTGGTGATAAGCAACACAGCAAATATTACGGCTATAGCGGCCAAGACGACACCGTGTTTTTTCCAGAAAGGAGACGGGTTGAATCCGGTCATAACAATATTTCCTTTTTATCAAAGGCAAGCGTTAAACTTTACAAATAATTTAACGAGCGCTTATTGCGTTTAATGAGATGTGTCCGAAGTAAAATGAATTTCTTATATTTTGATATCCTCCGACAGGGGAATTTCTTTTACGAATTCAACCTCGCGGGGAACCTTGTAATTTGAAAGATACGTTTTACAGAAACGGACAATTTCTTTTTCATCGGGATAGTATCCATCTTTTAAAACTATATTAGCTTTCACTATCTCACCGCGCATCAAATCTTCCTTTCCTCTGACCAGGGAAGTGTGAACAGCCGGATGCATGTTCAGAACCGTTTCCACTTCCCGGGGATATACGTTAAAACCACTGGTGATAATCATCCGCTTCTTGAGTCCCGTAAGATAAATATATCCTGTCTCGTCCATTCTCCCCAAATCGCCGGTGTACAGCCACTCCTTCTTAATGACAGCATCTGTAGCCGCTTCTTCTTTATAATAGCCCTTCATCACATTTTCGCCTCTGACGATCACTTCCCCTATTTCATTCCGGGGTATTTCCATGCCTTCGTCGTCAACGATTTTGATCTCGATACCGGGAATGGCCGTTCCGATAGAACCCGGTCTGGGATTGGTATCCAGCCGGTTGAAGGAGCAAACGGGAGAAGCTTCCGTCAATCCATAACCTTCGTATATTTTTTTTCCAAACTTTTCTTCAAAGACGGTTAAGAATTCAGCGGGGATCGGTGCGCCGCCGGAGACACATACTTTTACAGAGCTTAAATCGTATTTCATCGTCTTCTCATAAAATATCATCCCTATATATAAACGGGGAACGGCCGCGATGTACGTAATCTTTTGTTTTTCTATGGTATTCAATAGACTGTCCATCGTAAGCTTCTCCATCATCACCATTGAAGCTGCTGCCCTAATAACCAGAAGCATATTGACTGTGGCGCCGAACGTGTGAAAAAGCGGAATCAAACAAAGCGCGACATCATCCGGTGTTCTGTTGACAATGGATTGGATCATATCAGCCTGAGAGCACAAATTCCGATGGGTGAGCATTGCGCCCAGCGGCCTGCCGGTCAGTCCTGCCGTGTAAATGATTGCTGCGATATCTTCCGGATGTACATCCACCGAGCGAAACAAGGACTGATCGATTGAGTCGTGATTGATCAGGCTTCCGTTTTGATTCAATGAATCGAGAGCGATAACCTTTTGACACGATGTAAGCGCTCCCCCGGCGTCTTCATATTTTTTTACATATGAAGAAAACGTGAGCAATACTTTTGCATCGGAGTTATTAAGCAGATAGGTTAATTCGTAGGCCGTGGAAGACGTGTTCAGTGGAACGGCAACCCCTCCGATTTTAATCGTTCCGAAATAGCTGTAAACAAACTCCGGAACATTCGGAAGCATAATCGCAACTTTATCGCCCTTGCGAATCCCCGACTCCTGCAACAAAGCGGCTACAGCGTTTACAGCCTGATTTAACTGCCGGTAATTAATGTCTTGTTGATCGCTGATCAGTGCAGTGCGTTCGGCGTAATTTTGAACAGTTTCTTCCAATAATTGAATCAGATTAATCGTCATAGCCTCCACGGGAAAATTGCCGGTTCATTAGCAAACAACCGCTATATTTACAAGAAATTCATTATAATATTTTAGTTTAATTATTTTTATACGAAACGCATTCAATAGTCTATTCTTATTTAAATTTATCTATAGACAATTCCCCTGATCTTTTTGTTCCTGTAACGCTTCGCAGACGCCATATTCACACGCTTTTTTAAAGGATTGGCAGGCTTCGGCTATTTTATTTGAGAACAAATCAATGTCCCCCCGCCCTTTGTAATAAGATGCCGTGCCGGGACTTAAGAGAATTGCCTTGTCAAAATCCTGAACAGCAAGATCATATTGGGCCATGTCACCATAGGCAAAACCACGCAAAGCGTAAGCAGGAGTGTTTGCCGGTTCCATGCGGATGGCGTTCGTCAGATCGTCAACAGCGAGTGTGGTCTGCCCGGTTTTATAGTAGGCTTCGCCCCTTAAAATGAAGGCGGCGGGATTATCCGGTTCCAGCCTGATGGCTTCTGTCAGGTATTGGATAGCCTCCCCTGAACAGGCACCATCTGATGAGCACAACTCTTTCGCCTTTTTCATTAATGCCTGCGCCGGACTTAGTCCGGAATCAACCGGATATCTTTCGCCCAATTTAGAAGCGGATTCTTCTTTGAGCGGCGCACCTATTCCTTGAGTGTCGTGGCCGTTTTTTGCTAAATCGTCTTTGGACAGAAAATTAAACAGGAAGATAATAATGATCACAAAAAGCAGTAGAATGAAGATGGTGTATGACTTCCCTAGTTCTTTAAATTTTGTCAGGAAATCATTTTCTGCTTCCTTCTTTTCTTCAACTGGTATCACATCAAGCCATTCATGGCATTTGCGGCATTGAATTTCATCATCATTGTTCCATTCTTCGCAATAGGGGCACTTTTTCATCAACATGTCTCCTTTGCTTGTTTAACACACATTGAATTATGACTTCACCCAATCCTCTTCCTAGTTTCTATACTAGCACCTTTTCAATAAATTATAAAATATTCACTGATATTCTTTTTCCGTATCATGAGTTTGATTGTCTTTATTATGCACACAAAACATTTCATAGTTCTTGACATATAATCAGCTATTTTCTATTCTCCTGACGACAATATTAAATTTTTATGGAACTTTATCATGGATAAAATATTTACAAAAAAAGGTTTATTATTCGGACTTTTGCTGGTTGTGTTCATCATTATTTTTGAGTTGATTATTGCCCGGCTTTCTCTTCCGGCCTGGCCTGCTTTTATGGTGATGATCTTCTTTTTCGTCGCCCATGAAGACATCAAGCAGGCTCCCAACATCCTCATTGGCGGACTCACGGGAATATCTTGCGTTATGTTGAGCACTGCTTTTATTGAAATCTTTCAGCCTGTCATCGGACATGAAGCGGCCAAACTCACCTTCATTGGACTGTTTGTTTTCGCCATCGTTCTGATGAAAGATACCCTCCCCTATGTTTTTAACGCTTTCGCTTTCATGTTTTTTCTGGTCTCTGCCATCGCGCTGCCTGCATCAAACGTCTCTCCTTTTATATGGATGGGCGTTGAACTTGTGTTTGGCGGAATCTTCATTCTCGGAATCCTCGGTATAAATCGCTTGGTTGATCTTATCCTCAGAGAAAATTGATTTCATCAGGAGAACTCCCGCTGGTTATGTATCATTTATTCTCAAATTCTCTGTGTTGATACGCATCTTGTAACTCAATGTCGGACATTTCATTATAGCCTTTCCAACCATCGTAAAGAATACGTTTAAGAAACTTGATGCTTTTTCCCATGGTGATGCCTTCCAAATCGGATTCCACCAACTTTTGAATCATTTCGTCCCTGCCGAGTTCTTTGTTTTTCATCACAAATTCCTCCAGTAAAAAACGTCCCGCTCTTTTGAAAAACGGGATTTTGGAAATAGTCTGATAATTACCCCTTGCAAGGCTGGATATTAAAATTATTTTTTTTCTTATTTTATCACTATTCATATCTGAAATCTATTGTGAAGATGGGACGCCATTCCCATTGTAATTTCGAAATGTTTGGGGAGTTCTCCGTTATAACCTTAAGGTATTCGATGGAATCAGATTTCCCTTCTTATTGAAAAGCGGCTTCTTGGCTATGGCAGGATGGGAGGCAAACGGTCATTCTTACCAGATTTTTTCAAAACTTTTTTTGTCCACGCTTTTATCGATTTGAATGAAATACGTTTTATGTTGAGGGGAAAGCATCAAAGGATCTTTGGTAAATATTTTTGAAACAAGAGAAAGGGGAAACAAGAAAAGATAAAAAACAGCTCCTAATAATACAGGAGGAATGATGTGACTTAAAATATGACTTAGTTTCATCCATCCCTTTTCTATAAGCACGCTTAAAGAATTTGAGATTATCCCGGTCATCCCCACAGCGAGGGATACAAACACAGACCATTTCCATGAGAAGACAAGATAAAGCACCAAAAATCCCATCGAGATGACGAGAATGGTTGATTTTGAGGTATTTTTATTCATAATGCGTCAACTTAAAACAAGGTGTAAATAAACGGCGCAACGGCAGTGCCTCCGCCGAAAACCAGTAATACGCCCAACAGCAGCAACACAATGATAATAGGAGCCAGCCAGAATTTTTTTCGCTCCTTCATAAAATTCCACAGGTCTTTAAAAATATCCATAAATTAATCCTTTTTAAATTTAACAATCCATTTTTCCCGATTTTCCCAATCAGGCTGATCCGTTTTCTTCAATAAGAAGTCATTGACGACAAGGTAGTCCATTTCTGTGCGCATAAAGCATTTATATGCATCTTCAGGGGTGCAGACGACCGGTTCTCCCCGAACATTAAAACTTGTGTTGACCAATATTCCATATCCCGTTTTTTCCTTGAACGCATTGATTAACTTCCAAAATCTCAGATTCGTTTCCTTGTGAACCGTTTGCACCCGCGCGGAAAAATCAAGATGCGTAATCGACTGAACATCGCTTCTTTCATAATAGAGCTTTTCCCAGAGGTCAAGGTTATTATAATTATCAGGAAGCGGCTTCCTTCTTTCTTTTTTTACTTCCGCAATCAGCAGCATGTACGGCGAGGCCACCGGAAGATCAAAATAATCATTCTTGTCCTCAAAAAGAACCGAAGGCGCAAAAGGTCGGAAACCTTCCCGGTATTTAATTTTCAGATTCAGCTTCTTCTGCATTTCTCTGTTTCGGGGATCCGCTAATATACTTCGGTTGCCGAGCGCTCTCGGCCCGAACTCCATCCTTCCCTGAAACCAGCCGATCACATGACCTTTGTCTATCAATTCCGCGACCTCCCGAGACAAAGCATCATAAGACTCTGCCCGGTTATAAACCGCCTTATGCTTTTTAAAAGCCATGACGGCTTCCTTATCGGAGAATTCCGGCCCGAGATAGGAACCCTGCATTAAATCACTGCTTGAAGAAAGTTTACGTTCCTGTTCAAAATACATAAAATGAGCGATCTGCGCAGCGCCTAAAGCGCCGCCGGCGTCGCCTGCTGCCGGTTGAATAAAGATATCCTTAAATATTTTTTCTCTGAGCAGTCTGCCGTTAGCCACACAGTTCAAAGCAACGCCGCCTGAAAGACAGAGATAATCGGATTGGGTTATTTTTTTTGCTTCTCTTGCCATTTTTATGACGATATCTTCAGTGACGTTTTGAATCGCATAGGCAAGGTTACAATGTTTCTGTTCGATCTTTCCATCCGGTTCGACGGCCGGAAATCCAAAAAGCTTTTTCCATTTTTTCTCATTAACCATTCTTAAACCGGTCGCGTAATCGAAATAATCCTGATTTAACCAGATGGAACCATCCTCTTTGATGGATACAATATTATTTTTGATTAATTGAATGAACTCGAGGGTTTGCTGCTCGTGAGGATTTCCATAGGGAGCCAGACCCATCAGCTTATATTCTCCGGAATTGACCCGAAAGCCAAGATAATAGGTAAATGCAGAGTAAAGCAGACCCACGGAATGAGGGAATCGCATTTCCTTGATCATTTTTATTTTTTCATCTTTGCCGTGAGAAATCGCCGCGGTCGCCCATTCGCCGACACCGTCAATAGTTAATATCGCAGCTTCTTTGTAAGGCGACGGATAAAACGCGCTTGCTGCATGGGACAGATGATGCTCGGAAAACAAAAGCAGTAATTTTTTCTTATCGCATGGCTCAATTTCCGCCAAACCGTCATACAATAATTTTTTCAGAAACATTTTTTCTTTCAGCCAGACCGGTATTGCCATAATAAACTGACGCAATCCTTTTGGCGCGAAAGCATAATAAGTTTCCAACAATCTTTCGAATTTCAGCAACGGCTTATCGTAAAAGACTACCGCATCAAGCTCATCAATGCTGCATCCCGAATACTCCAGACAATATCTGATGGCCTGGCTCGGAAAATCCGGCGTGTGTTTAATGCGCGTAAATCTTTCTTCCTGGGCTGCGGCAACAACCTCGCCGTCTATTAACATAGCGGCGGCTGAATCATGGTAAAAAGCAGAAATGCCTAAGATTTTTTTTATGGGTGAATCCTCCCTCTCCCTCTTCCTGTGTTTTTTATCATCATCGTTAATGAATTATTAATCCTTTATCTCCTATTCTCCATTAACAGATTCAAAATCACTTTTATCATAGTATCTTTTTCTGATGGTTTGCTTGCGGCAATCATCAGCGTTAGGGCAACAAGTGCATTATCGTCAATGCGTTTGTTGCCGTCTTTGTCAAGCAAAATGCCGGTTCTTTGAAGAAAACAAATAAAGATTGCTGCGGCAATGCGTTTGTTGCCGTCAACAAAGCTGTGATTCTTTGTTACGAAGTAAAGCAGATGCGCCGCTTTGTCTTCTGTGGTGGGATAGACGTCTTTGCCGTCGAATGTCTGGTAAATCGCACCGATGGAGCCTTGAAAGCTGTTGTCTTTTTCCTGGCCGACGAGAGCGGAATCCCGGAATTTCTTTTTCATCTGATCAATGATGCTTCTGGCTACCTCGTATGTCAGTGTGTATTTTGATTTTTTCGTCCCTTTAGGTGATGCAAGGCGCTGGTGGTCGAAGTCGTCCAGAATATTCAATGCCCGTGAGTATTCGGATATGATTTGAACAATTCCCTTCGCTTCATCGGAAACGCCTTCCAGAAGCGCGACATTACCCAATAGGCGCACAGCGCTCTGCAATTCATTGATTTTGTTTTGTTGAGCTTTCAGGCGTTTTTCGTTAATGGTGTAGCCGTCCACCAGATGCTTTCGCAAAACATTGGTCGCCCAAATACGGAATTGCGTGCCGCGTAGTGAATTGACACGATAGCCGACAGAAATAACAGCATCAAGATTATAAACCTTTATTTTATAAACCTTATTGTCAGCAGCAGTATGTTCCAAAATGGAACATACTGAATTTTCTATTAACTCTTTATTTTTGAATATATTTGCCAAATGTTTTGTAATAGCGGGACGCTGCGTACCAAACAATGAAGCAATCTGCTCTTGGCTCAACCAGACAGTATTTCCCGCCAAACGGACTTCCAGTTTGTTTTTATATAAAATGATCTGTCCTTTGGTGTTTTCGATAGATGTCTGTTCTTTCATTGTATTCCTTGTAAAATGTGCATCAAATAATATTGTTCTTTAGGCTAATCATGAGGGGCTTGAAAAGTTGCTCCTTTGCGTTCATTATTTTTTTTATATTGACGTGCATCTTACAACTTCTTGAAAACATTGCAAGAAAAAAACCAGTATTTCTACTGGTTTTTCAACTGATTAGATTGTGTTGGATTCCTTATTGGTGGAGGCGGCGGGAGTCGAACCCGCGTCCGAAAACCTTCCGCTGGAGCTTCTACGTGCGTAGCCTTCGTTTTATAACCTTCACGCTGGTTTGCTCCCTAAGGCCGGATCGCCCCGCGCTATCCTGTAAGTATTCGCCGCCCTCCCCCAGGCAAGAAGTTTGGCTATCCTGTCTGAATGACGTTCCATTCCGATCAACAGGAGAACCGGGTGGAACGTTAGCAGTCTAAGCTGCTAAAGCGTAATCGTAGTTTTCTGCGATTATATGTTTCCTACCTGTTTAACGAGGCCTGTAGGAACCTCGGCACGCTTCTACAACTTCAAATGTCCCCGTCGAAACCGTGACGCCCCCTTTATTTGTTTTGCTTATAATATAAACACTTACACTCGTTTTGTCAAAGAAAGATTTTAAGAAAATAATTACCTGATTTTTAAAGGAAGATACTGTTATTGATGAGCTTTTTATCAGACTTTTATCTGCCTGGATTTGAAATCGCGGGCCAATGTTCGCCGCTCTTCGCGCTGCTTGATATCATCGCGGCGGTCATAAAGTTTTTTGCCTTTGCCGATTCCGATTTCCACCTTTACCTTGCCGTTTTTAAAATAGAGTTTGAGTGGCACCAGAGCAAGGCCTCTTTCTCGCGATTTGCCGTAGAGCTTGCGAATCTCCCGTTTGTGCAAGAGCAGTTTGCGTGGCCGCAACGGTTCGTGATTAAAGCGGTTGCCGTGATCGTAATGGCTGATGTGCATCTCCCGCAGATAAACTTCATCATCCTTGACAACGGCATAACTATCTTTGAGATTGGCCTTACCGGCGCGCAACGCTTTCACTTCCGTTCCGGTTAAGATCAGGCCGGCTTCGTAAATATCGCCGATTTCATAATTCACCCGCGCCATTTTATTGGACGCGATCAGTTTTTGTGCTGTGTTTTCTTTTGCCATGGTTTGATTTTACATGAAACTTTTCTGAATGCTACAATTATTTAATATATTAACAGTCCAATAATATTATCCGTACCTGAAGATACTCACACTTTAACGGTCATCCCCGAATGGGCCTGTCGGGGATCCATTTTTTAGATTTACCCCAAGGGGCACCATGGCCTGCCAGGCGCACGTGGAGATGACAGTCGTTCTTTAGATTCCCGACAGGAACACTCGGGAATGACAAATAGTTTATTTTTCTTTATTTGGAAGAAGGTAGTCCGGTTTGACATGGCTCATGGCTTTGTAAATATTGTCACGTATTTCTTTGTTATCACGCTCTAGTTTCTTGAGGAGGTTTTTGATGTAAATCCTCTTCGATGTTTTGCTGGTCGGACAATCGTTTTTCAGAATCGGAAGCCGGCGTTCCTTGCTGTATTTTTTTATTACTTCTTGCTTCAGATAGGCAAGCGGACGGATAATGTGCAGCTTGCCGCCGAATATACTCTGATTCGGCACCATGGTGCTGATTTCCCGCCCGTAAAACATATTGATTAGAAGGGTTTCAATAATATCGTCCCTGTGATGCGCGAAAGCGATTTTGTTGCAGCCTTCGGCGTCGGCTATCTCGAATATTCTTTTTCTTCTCAGCCGGGAACACAAAAAACAGGGATTTTTTCTATTAAAATCGGAATGGGATAAAACACCGATGTCCGTTTTTTCCATTACATAATGGTAATGGTTCTTCTGAAAATACTTCTCCAGTTTTTCGTATTTCCTATACGTAGGCTCGAAGCCCATGTCAATGTTAACGGCAACAAAAGAAAATCGGGGAATGAAAAGCATCGGGGAATCGAGCAGGTCGAGCAGAACCATACTATCCGCTCCTCCCGAAACGCCAATCAGGAGGCGGTCTCCTTCCTGGATCATGTCGTAATCCAGAACCGCTTTTTCCAGCCATTTTTTTAAATGAAGGAAAAGTTTCGTGTCTTTGCCTGTTTTTGTTGAATTCATTTTATATAAGAGACGGCTCATAAATTTACAAGAACCGGAAAAGTCTCCTGCGCAGCACTTCCATTTCCGCCCTGTTTTCGTTAAGCGTGTACGCGACATCCTTCTTGTCTATCTTTTCATCCTTAAATGATTTGATGAGATTCGCGTCTTCAAGATAAATGATGACATTTTGATAGTTGGCCTGCGAAAGGGCTTCTTTTCTTAATATTTCACCTTTGCGGTACATTCTGTCGCCCAGCGCCATGATTTTTTTCAGCCATTCCTTTTTCGTCAATGGATTTTTCTTAAGGTACAAACTGCTTCTAATCACGATCCAGAAAGATTCCAGATAATTATGAATCAAATCGGCAAGGGGCTTAAGCCTCTTATTGCCCCGGCCTTTTATTTCAATGAGTGTCTGACCATCCTGTTCGACCGATTCGAGAATCTTTCTTTCGTATAAGTAAGCCAGAATTTCATTGACTTCCTCAGCGTCATCTTTGTTCACATCGAAAATAAATTCATTCCACAAGAGATTTTTGAGGAAAGTATAATCGCCCATGATTCGATTAAGGGAAATGAAGTCTTCGTTGTTTTTGACGATGGACGTGGCGACAAAGCACAAAGGAACAAAAAAATGTAGGATATTATTTTTATAATATTCCAGATTAAGTCTTCGTTCTTCTTTTAGGGAATAGACGACTTCCTGCATCTCTTCTTCTTCGTCTTCCTCTGCTTCGATTTTCTCGATATATCCCGCCTGCACGAACTTGTTGAGAGCATCAATGATCGCCTTGTCGCGGTGGACAAAGGTTTCCGCGAATTTAACTTTCTTCACGGTCAAATACTCGTAAAATTCATTGAGAACATACAACAAATCATTGTAAGATATCCCCCGACGATCATGGCTCAGAATAACACAGGCGACCAGAGAAAACGGCGTCACCACCGAAACCTTGTTGATTTCCAGAACGATTTCATACCCGATTTTCCGGTAAAGGCTCTGCCTTTCTTCGAGCGACATTTCCTCCATCGGCTTTTCCTGCGCTTCCAGATAGTCCTTCATAATCATCGGCTCGCCAATGTTGACGTAAACGCGGCCAAACCGTTTGGTTAAGATTTTACCGGTTTTGATAATTTCCTTGGTATTTTCCGGAGTTTTGGATTCGCCCGACAGCTCCTTAAGATATGATTTTTCTTCGATCACGCGATCATAGCCGATGTAAACCGGAATCACGGCAAAGTCCTCACAATACTTGTCCTGATAGGCCTGAAGAACCATGGAAAGAAGCCCGTATTTTGGCATCACCATCTTTCCCGTCCTGCTCCGGCCGCCTTCAATAAAAAATTCCAGAGGCAAGCCTTCTTTGAGAAGAATGGCCAGATATTTGGAAAAGACTTCGGAATAGACTTTATTGCCCCGGAAACTTCTACGAAGAAAGAAAGCTCCGGACTTACGGAAGATGTAGCCCATCGGGAAAAAAGACAAATTGCTGCCGGCCGCGATAAAGGGAAGCTGAATATTGTTGAAGTAAAAAACGTAATGGATCAGAAGATAATCGATGTGGCTCCGATGGCAGGGTACAATAATAAAAGGCATTTTTTTGGAAATGTTTCTGATTCTGGCCATGCCCTCCACATCCACCGACAGACCGTCGTAAATATCGTTCCACAGCCACGTCAGGACTTTTCTCCACATGGCAATGAACGTTTCGCTGTAATCCGCGGCAATTTCGTAAAGATAACGACGGGCATCTTTTTTGACCGCGATGCTGTCCTTTTTTTCTTTTTCGGAGTAGTCGGTAATGAATTTTTTGGTTGAGGGGTCACTCAAGACCATGCCGATAAGTTCTTCCCGTGATTTCAAAGCCGGCCCGACGATGGCCGTTTTTTCCTTATCGATACGGTCGATCAATTCTCCGCGCAATTCATGAACCATGGCGTCCCGTGAACCACTTTTCGTCGCGTTCCTGTATTCCGATAAATTCAAGGATTCCGCAGGAATGACAAAAGCGTTGCTCGAATAACGGGCAAAAGTGATTAATCTGCGAATGGCGCCGGTATGTTCGGTCTGGCCGAAAAGGATATTAATCAATCCCTCGTCCTCTTTCTCCCGGCGGCGACCGTACGAAACAAGCACCGGAACGATAAAAATCGGAAAGTCGATTGACTGCTGAAGATCAATCAACGTTGATATGGCACTTTCCGCCGAGCGGTTTTCGATGAATTCCGATTCCCCCAGATGGATGACGATACTCTTTCTTTCTTGAATGGTTTTTTTTACGTATTCCAGTTTCCCCTGCCAGGCCGCCTGTTCCTGTCCCAAGCGACGACGAAATGAAGACCAGAAGAATTTCAACATCTGAGGCAACGGGTGCCAGAAGGACATACTCATGCCATGGCAGTAAACGGGGATAGGCATATCCTTGCGTTTAAAAAGTTCGTAAAGAATGAGGCTGTTGAGTTCACTTCTCTGGTTCAGAGCGTAAACGACCACGCCTTCCGTCGACAGCTTTCTGATATTTTCAACGTATTCGTCAGCCAGGGAAACACGTGAAAGAAAGGTCTTGGCCAGACGAAATTGCAGGAAATTCTGCTCATCATAGAGGTGTCCCGAATAGTATTGCTGCTCCTGATTCGGGTTATCTGAATGATCATTACTTTTCATTTTTCAAGGCTCCGTCTAAATAACAAAAAAAATCAATCTCATTTGAATGTTTATGTATTGATTCGATGAAAAAAAGCGGCGATTCTGTTCAGTCATCGCCCCCGCTTGATACGATAGATTATCATTAATCTTCCTCGGCAAATTCATCCGGGAATCGCTTGATCATATAATCCTGAACGTAAGACCGCACTTCCTTTGCTGTATTGAAAGATAGCGCCTTCTTCAACATTACCTTGGCCTCTTTTAATGTTGATTCCCTGATAATTTTTTTTATCCGCGGAATGGCGAGATGATTCATGCTCAATTCATCAAGTTCCATTCCCAGAAGAATCAAGGTGCAAAGAGGATCGCCGGCCATCTCTCCGCACATGGACGTATGAATTTTAGCCTTTTGCGCCGCTTCCACGACCTGTTTAATCAGCCTGAGTACGGCCGGATGCAGGGGTTCATACATGTAGGAAAGACGTTCGTTCGCGCGGTCAATCGCCAGGGAATACTGAATCAAATCATTGGTGCCGATACTGAAAAAATCGACTTCCCGAGCCAGCTTGTCCGCAATGATAACCGCGGCAGGCACTTCAATCATAACCCCTGTTTCAATTGTGGCGGCGATATCCACCCCTTCGTCTTCAAGCTCCTGACGCGTCTCTTGCAGCAATGCTTTCGCCTCTCTGATTTCATCCACGCTGGATATCATGGGGAAAAGAATTTTTATTTTCCCGTAGGCGCTGGCTCGCCAGATAGCTCTTAACTGCGTCTTAAAGATATCGACTTCCTTGAGACAAAAACGGATGGCCCTCAAACCCATCTGCGGATTGGCTTCTTTGGCCTGCTTCTGGTAGTTGGGAAACTTGTCGCCGCCCAGATCAAAAGTCCTGATGGTTGCCCACGATAAATTTTTATCTTCGACAACCTGACGGTAATTATTGAGATGATCATCTTCCGTGGGCAGAGTATCTCTGTAAATGTACAAAAATTCGGTCCGGTACAGGCCGATATTTTCCGCGCCGTGAGTAATCGCCGATGGAATTTCCTCCACAAATTCTATATTGCATCCGATGTTCACCCGAAATTTATCAAGGGTCGTCGCGGGCAACACCCCGTATTGCAAATAATGATCCTGGGCGGCATCATGATGACGTTTCTTTTCTTCATACCTCTTGAGCATGTCCGTGTAAGGATTGACAACGACCATTCCGGCCGTTCCGTCCACGATCAATTCGTCCCCATCCGCGACAAAACCGGTAATATTATCCAAACCCACGACAGCGGGCAATTCGAGCGACCGGGCCACAATAGCTGTATGGGAGGTACGACCTCCGCTATCCGTGGCGAAACCCATGATTTTATCCAGCTTCATCTGGGCGGTATCCGCGGGAGAAATATCATGGGCAACAATGATCACGCCGTTACTACCTGTTTCCCAGACGATTTCACGCTTTTCGCCGGACAAATTACGCAGGATTCTCTGCACGACATACTGAACGTCACTGATCCGGCTGCTGATATAGTCGTCCTCAACGCCTGCAAAAATTTTCTTGTAGTGATCCAGCGTCATCCTCAGCGCCCATTCGGCATTGACGCCTAATTTTCGTATGTACCGGATGGTCCGATTGGTAAATATTCTATCTTTTAAAATAAGAATATGAACATCGATGACATAAATCGGTTCGGCAATTTTTGCTTTTTTCAGATTTTTTTGAATTTCCAGCAACTGATGTTCCGATTCTTTCAGCGCTTTCCTGAAGCGCGATACTTCCTTGGGGATCAGAGATTCATCCTTGAGTTTGTAAAAGGATATTTGACTGTCCAAAGGATTGAAGCGATAGCATCTGCCGATGGCGATTCCCGGAGAAACACCCACGCCCTTGAGAATTAATGTCTTTTTTATCTGGTCAGAACTCATATATTTTTTTAATCTTCTCCGAATTTATTCTTCACGAGTTTTTCCAATGCTTCCAGCGCGGATGTTGCATCAACCCCTTCGGTTTTGATGGTCAGACTTCCGCCCTTGGGACAAGCCAGCGTCAAAATGTCCAGAATGCTGTCGCCGTTCACTTTCTGCCCCTTGTGCTCCAGATAAATCTTCGATTTAAATTGCTGCGCAACTTTTACAAAAGCCGCCGCCGCCCGTGCGTGAAGACCCAGTTTGTTTTTCAGTTTTAAAGTTCGCGACGCCTCCGTCAATTCAAGAATCCCCCCCATGAAGCGATGATAAATACAGCAAGCGCACCGTAAATAATATAAACCTGAGAAACTCCTTTTCTTATCAATGCGAGGCAAAACACCACCGCCGCCAGTGCGGTGAATTTGACGACAATCCCGACCGTTTGTATGAAAGGCCAGTATCCCCCTTCGCGTGTCAGCCAGACAAGCAAACCGATTAAAACAACCATGGAAAGCCAGCGTATCTTTATCGCGATACCAGGTAAATTCAGCGAGCGGATAAATTCAAATCCCCGCTTCCCTTTGCGGTAACCTTCGACAAACCCCTTCAATCTTACCCATAAATGAGCCGGGGTGTAAACCAGCAAAAACGCCAGGGGCGCTATGATCGCGCCCATATATATCAGAACAACCGAAACAATCGAGGCAAAAGGCCTCAAGGCGCCCCAAAAAAAAATGTCGCCGATGGCCGCGTAAGAAGCCATAAAGCTCTGCTTTATTGATGCAGCGTCAAAGTTTTCCCCCCGGGCAACCTGATCTTCTTCCAAACGGGCAACTGAACCTAAGATCGGCGCGGAAAGATAAGGATGGGTATTGAATATCTGCAAATGTGTTGTCAAAATTCTTTCCGACTCCTCCCTTGGAAGGCGCAAAGACCGGATCAGGGGAATTAACGCCGCTCCAAATCCGATATTCTGCATCCTCCGGAAGTTGAGCGTCGTATGTATAAAAAGAGACCTTAAAAATATATTGATCAAAGTTGTCTTCTTCACGCTTGTCAGGCCCCGTAAATTAATAATTACTATTTTTAATAACTTACACGCACGGCGTGACTGATTAACATAAAAGGCCGGTGAAGTCAATTAATCACAACCTCTTGTATTTCAGGTTGTTATGCGTAAATATTCCTTAAAAATTTGAGACCCCGGTTGTGCTTTTGTAAATCCGTACATTGTGATAAGCAAGAGGCGATGAGTAAGAAGATTCTTTTGGTCAATCCGTGGATATATGATTTCGCCGCTTATGACTTCTGGATAAAACCCCTTGGCTTGTTATATTTGGGCGCTCTGCTGCGTAGAAACAAACATCTGGTTTCTTTTCTGGATTGTCTCGATCCGCATCACCCCTCCATGACGAAAGATAAGGACAAAGCACCACGACGGCGTTCCTTCGGTGACGGAAAATTCTTCCGGCAGGTCGTCCCCAAACCGGACGCCTTAAAAACGCAATCAAGAAGTTATTGCCGCTATGGTATTTCGCCGGAGGTGTTTGCCGAAGAGGTGAAGAATCATTCAGACGCTGATATGGTGCTGATAACATCGATGATGACTTACTGGTACCCTGGCGTCTTTGAAGCCATCCGTCTTATAAAAAAGGCGTTGCCGATGATTCCGGTTGTGCTCGGGGGCAAATACGCCACGCTTTGCCATGACCATGCCGTAAAATTTTCAGGAGCTGATTATGTCATTGCGGGACCTGGAGAAAATCAAATTCTTCAATTAATTCAAAATATTTTCAACGAAGAGCCGGTTTTTTCTCCTGATGTCAACGATCTGGATTCCTATCCCTATCCTGCTTTCGATTTAATCCGTAAAATAGATCACGTGCCTCTCATCACATCGCGGGGATGCCCTTACCGCTGCAGTTATTGCGCATCCCACATTCTCAACCCTGAATTTCGGCGACGCGATCCGATGCAAGTGGCTGACGAAATCGAATACTGGCAAAAAAAGTTCGGTGTCATAAATTTCTGCTTCTACGACGACGCCCTGCTTGTCAATCCTGAGGAAATGATTGAACCTTTGCTGAGAGAAGTCAAAGAAAGGAATTTATCCTGCCAGTTTCATTGTCCCAACGGCCTGCATTTAAGAGCAATCACCAAAGAACTGAGTGAAATGCTGTACTTTTCCGGCTTTAAGACGATTCGCTTCGGTTTTGAAACATCCGATTTCAGCACGCAGGTCAACACCGGCGGCAAAGTGAAAAATGAAGAACTGCGCCTGGCTGTCCGGCATTTGAAAAACGCCGGTTATAAAACCAGGGATGTAGGTATTTATCTGCTTTGCGGCATGCCCTTTCAAAGCGCAAAGCAGGTGCAAGACAGCATCGACTTCGTGAAAAGCTGCGGAGCACGGCCGATGCTGGCCGAATACTCCCCTATTCCCGGAACCCAAATGTGGGATAATGCGGTAAAATGCTCATGCTTTGACATTCACGGTGAACCGTTATATCATAACAATTCATTGCTGCCTTGCCAGAGCAACGAGTTCAGTTTTTCCGTGTACGAAGGCATTAAAAAAGAATTAAAAACAGCTGCTCAAAGAGATTGATATGAATATTTTAATATGGATAAAAAACATCTCCGTTTTTTTGTTGTCATTATTTTTTCTGGCCATCGGCGTCAACACACTGATCGGTTCGTTTAATCTGAACAATCCGATGGAATTCCTGATGTATTTTTTTTCGGCCTCCCTGCTGATTTTAGTTTGTTTGGTCGGTCTGATTTATGTCTTCTTCCGTATATTTTTCCGCAAACCAAATGAGGTGAATGAATGATGATGCGCCGCATTCTTCCTAAAATATCTATGTTATTGTTTTTTCTTATGCTTTATGCGGGCGACCTTCGTGCGTTCGATCTGGAAGAAAAGATCATCAAAACCAAATTGGATAACGGGCTGACGGTTTTGATGCTCGAACGTCATTTAAGCCCGACAGTATCCCTTTACATCAGATATCGCGTCGGAGCGGTCGACGAAGTCAACGAAGAAAGCGGCGCCGCTCACTTTTTAGAGCACATGATGTTCAAGGGAACAACAACGATCGGAACCAACGATTACGAAGCCGAAAAAATAATATTGGAAAAAATTGAAAAAAACGGAAGTCTTCTTGACCGGGAAAAGCGCAAAGGCCCCAAAGCCGATCCGAAAGTTATTGCGCAACTTGCCGAGACATTAAAGAAGCTGCAGGACGAGCACAAAAAATTCTTTATCCCCAACGAAATCGACCGTCTCTATACGCAAAACGGCGGCTTGGATATGAATGCTTCCACCGGTCAGGATGTGACCACCTATCATATCAGTCTGCCCGCGAATAAAATCGAACTCTGGGCGAGAATCGAATCGGATCGGATGCTTAATCCGGTTTTTCGCGAATTCTATACCGAACGTGACGTAGTGATGGAAGAGCGAAGACAGCGTATCGAATCGAATCCCGGAGGGAAATTATACGAACAATTCATGAAGGCCGCTTACAAAAATCATCCCTATGGGATACCGATCCTGGGCTGGACGGAAGACATTATGAGCCTGAGTCATGATGCATTGAATAATATTTTAAGAAAATACAAGTCTCCCGAAAATATGGTTATTGCGGTCGTGGGCGACATCAATCCCGCTCATACTCTGGAAATCATAAAAAAATATTTCGGCAGATTTCCCGCTTCAGGAGAAATAAAATCCCCCTTGCCCGCTGAACCGGTACAAAACGAAGAACGAAGAGTTGAGGTCGTATTCGATGCCGCGCCGATGATGATCATCGGTTTTCATAAACCGAACGCGCCCGCTTTTGATGATTACGTATTCGATGTGTTGGAAACCATTCTGACCAATGGCAGAACAAGCCGCTTGTATCATCATCTGGTCACGGATCTGCAAATCGCAAAAAGCATCAGCGCCATTAACGGCCTGCCCGGCATACGATACCCGAATCTTTTTGCCATTTATGCGGAACCGCGTCACCCCCACACCAATGCCGAACTGGAGAAAATCATTCTTCAGGAAATAGAAAGGATTAAAACGGGATCTGTGCCGGAGGAAGAACTGACCAAAGCCAAAAATCAAATCAAGATGGACTATATTCAAAGCCTCAATGCCAATTCAAAAATCGCATCGATTCTTTCATACTATGAGGTGCTGCTCGGCAATCACCGGTATTTTTCCAATTATCCTGATCAAATAGAAAAAGTTACCGCCCAAGACATTCAACGAATCGCTAAAATCTATTTGACGAAGAACAACCGTACGACAGCTGTTCTGAAAAGAGAGGCTCATTAAAAAATGATGAATATGACTTTGATAAAAAAATACCTCATCTTGCTCCCGCTCGTCCTGTTGGTCGTTGTGCAGATTGCAGCACAAGAAGCCTTCTGCGCTTCAACATCCCGTTTTGCTTTCCCCTCCCCTGATGAGATTCAATATCAGCCTCTCCGATTTGAATTGCCGCAGGCGCAAAGGGCTGTTTTGTCAAACGGCATCGTTCTCTATGTGCTGGAAAATCACGAACTGCCCTTGGTGAATGTCAGCGCGCTCGTCAGAACCGGGACCATGCACGATCCCGATGGAAAAGAAGGCGTTGCCGAACTGACAGCCTACCTGATGCGAACGGGTGGCACCAAAAAAACAACCAGCGCCGATATCGACCGGCTCTTCGATGAAATGGCGGCAACCGCGGCGATCAGCATGTCCATGGAATCGGCCGAGGTCACTTTTGCCGTCCTGGAAAAACATTTTGATCAGGGTCTTGAACTGCTCTCGAATATTCTGATGCAGCCGGCCTTCGAAAATAATAAATTCGAACTGGCCCGGCAGTTAAAAATTGAGGAAATCAGAAGAATACAGGATGATCCCCAGCGATTCGCTTTCCGGGAATTCAACCGTCTTTTATATCATGAGGATCCGCGCGGACGTTTTCCATCCTTTAAATCGCTCAACCATATCAAGCGCGATGATTTATTACGCTTCCACCAAAGTTTTTTTATGCCCAACAACATCATGTTTGCCGTCAGCGGAGACATCACCAAAGAACAGGCTCTGGAAAAATTCAATCGCTATTTCGGCCAATGGAAATCCGGAAAAACAACCGCGCCTTTCTCCGCCCCTTCTCCCATATCGAATGCCGGAATTTATGTGATGAATAAAGCTATTCCCCAATCGACTATTGTCGGAGGCCGAGCTGCTGCGAGCAAGAATAGTCCTGATTATTATTCCTTCACCCTTCTGGATTTCATCATCGGCAGCGGCGGATTTTCTTCCCGTATCGTCAGCACCGTGCGCAGCAATGAAGGGCTCGCCTACAGCGCCGGAAGTTTTTACCGGGCGAGACCGGAATATGGATTCTTCGGTCATTACGCTTTCACAAAAACATCAGAGACAATGAGAACGCTTTCCCTTCTGGATTCCGTCCTATCGAACCTACTCACCGACCCGGTTACTCAAAACGAACTGGATTGGGCAAAAAGCTCCATCAATAACGGTTTTATCTTCTCTTTTGCCACGCCCGAACAAATTGTCCGGCAACAAATGAATATCGAGTTCGAAAAATTGCCCGCCACTTTCCTGACCGGTTACCGGGATGCAATCGATAAGGTAAAATTGGATGATTTGAATAAGGTTGCGCAAAAGTATATGAATGATTCGAAAGCCGTCATTCTGATCTTGGGCGACAGGAATAATTTCGACAAGCCCCTGGAAAAATACAGCCGACATATTATTTTAACTCCCGAAGAGTAAATTATTTATAAAGGAAGGTTTATGATTGACGAACAGATCTTCAACAATATTTCCGGACGCATTGATTCATATCGCCAGGAGATGATCGATTTACAGATCGCCCTGAGCGCCATTCCGGCTATAGGCCCGGACAACGGGGGTGACGGCGAATTGCTGAAGGCAAATTTTCTGAAAGAGCGCCTGACCCGGATGGGGTTTAAAATCTTCAGTCACTACGATGCCCCGGACGAAAGAGTATCATCGGGAATCCGACCTAATTTTGTCACCACGATCGATGGCCGTAATAAAAACAGATTTGTCTGGATCATCACCCATATGGATATAGTTCCGCCGGGCGAACTGCGCCTTTGGAGCAGCGATCCGTACAAAGCCTACGTGAAGGACGGCTACATTTTCGGCCGCGGCGTGGAGGACAACCAGCAGGACCTTGTGGCTTCCATATTTGCCGCCAAGGCTTTCATGGATGAAGGCATTATTCCGGAAAATTCGATTAAACTTGCGTTCGTTTCGGATGAAGAAACCTCAAGTGATAAGGGACTTTTCTATATGATGGATTCCACGGAAAATCTTTTTAACCGGGACGACCTGATTGTCGTTCCCGATTCGGGAAATCCAGAAGGATCCCTGATTGAAGTCGCTGAAAAAAGCATGCTCTGGATTTGCTTTAAGACCATAGGGAAACAATGCCACGGCTCCAATCCTCAATTGGGAAACAACGCCTTCGTTGCAGCATCTCATCTGGTGACAAAACTCACAAAACTCAGGAAAATGTTTTCGCTGACCGATCCCCTTTTTGATCCGCCGGAAAGCACCTTCGAACCGACAAAGAAAGAGGCAAATGTCGGTAATATCAATACCATACCCGGTGAAGATGTCTTCTGTATGGATTGTCGCGTACTGCCGGATTATGATTTGCAGGACGTTTTAGCGGCTATCCATAGGATTGTGCGGACAATTGAAAAGAAATTCAAAGTGCAGATAGAAATATCCATGGCACAGCACGTGCAATCGGCAAAACCGACGTCTCCCGACGCGCCGGTTGTTCAGGCGCTGGAAAAAGCCATAAAAACCGTTTATCATGTCGAAACATTCGCCGGCGGTGTGGGCGCCGGTACCGTCGCATCCTACGTACGCAAGAAAAACTACCCTGTTGCCGTCTGGTCCAAGACCAATCAGACCGCTCATCAGCCGGATGAAAACTGTCCGATTGACAATATGCTGGGCAACGCCAAGGTGTTTGCTTATCTTTTTCTACATCATTGATCACTGGCTCATATTATTTTTATCCATGAATACAAATACTTATCATCATATATCTCCATTGAATAGACCGCCGGCAAGGCTTCCGATATGTATTGCATTGCGCAAACCAACATGGTAGAAGCCTGCTTTGATTTTTTATTCATTTTTTAGGGGCCGATATATATTTTGACGAAAGCAACTACAAGCGCCAATGTAGAGAAAATATCGTTCGCCAATCATAATCTGCTGAAAAATCTCTGCGGCGAACATGATAAAAACCTGAAGTTGATTGAAAAGCTGGAACCTGTAAAAGTTAAGGCGTGGGGAAACAGCATTACGATTTCAGGCGATAACGGTAATGTTCACAAAATAAGCGTCATGCTGCAACAGCTTTATTCTATTATGGAAAAAGGATGGCATATTCAGTCCTCCGACATTGATTATGCGCACCGAATTCTTTCCGAAGACATCACGTTTGAACTGGCCAGCGTATTTCTGGATACGGTTTTTATTTCCTCACAAAAACGGGTTATTACGCCCAAAAGCATCGCTCAGAGACTTTATATCGAATACATGCGAAATTCTGACATGGTTTTTTCCATCGGTCCTGCCGGAACAGGAAAAACCTATCTCGCCATGGCTATGGCTGTGTCTCATCTGATGGAGAGGAAAGTGCAACGAATTGTTCTGGCAAGACCGGCTGTGGAAGCCGGTGAAAGATTAGGCTTTTTGCCCGGTGATCTGGCTGAAAAAGTAAATCCCTACCTGCGTCCCCTGTATGACGCGCTTTATGACATGATTGACATGGAAAGGGCGACCGCCCTCATCAATAAAGGTTTGATAGAAGTCGCTCCGCTAGCCTTCATGCGCGGAAGAACACTAAATGATTCTTTCATCATTTTGGATGAAGCACAAAACACTACATCGGAACAGATGAAAATGTTCCTTACCCGGCTTGGTTTCGGTTCAAAAGCTGTCATCACGGGCGATATTACGCAGGTTGATCTTCCTCCGGGGAAAACATCAGGGCTGGTTGAGGCGGAGAATATTTTGAAGAAATCCTCGAGTATCCGTTTTGTGCACTTTTCAGAAATTGACGTCGTCAGGCATCCGTTAGTACAGGATATCATTAAAGCATACGCTCAAAAGAATCATCCATCACCATCAGTGTAGAAATGAATATTATTAAACAAGTTAAAAACAAATTTACTGCAATCGCAAATAATATCGGTGAAAAAATCAATCCGTATTTTGCTTTTTTAAAAAATAATCTTTTTCAGAAATGGACTGTTGCCATCGTCTTTTGTCTGCTTCTGGCCTTTATTCTGGCGCCGGAATTTCACATTCCCGAACCGAAATTCAAATTGGGGACGATTGCACCGAAAAATATCAAGGCGGATCACTCATTTCTTGTTGAAGACGAGCAGGCGACCGAGCAGAAACGGCTCGAAGACGCCGAAAACATTAAACCGGTGTATAATTTTGACAACACGGTTGCCGATCAAATCAAAACAAAAATCGTCAAAGCTTTTTCTCTGGGGGCTGAAATACACAGCAGGCCTCCTGAAGATAATAACGCTGACAGCGATGTCACCTATATTCTGAATTTACATAAAGAAAAAAGGCGCTCGGAATCTATTTTAGGAGTCTATTTAAGTTCCGAAGAGTTCTATGTATTGAATGAACTCAAATTTTCGGATGAGCTTCAGCAAAAATTCTCCCGTTTGATCGTTTCCTTTTATGCAAATAAATTCATTACCAGCGATGTGTTTGGAAAATCCGACAAACGGAAAGGCATTGTCGCAAGGAACCTGAGGACTCAAATTGCCGAGGAAATAAGGGATTCCTCCCTTCTGTTTAATATCAATGAAATTGACGCTGCTCTTCAGGAGGCGGTCAATGTAATATTTAAAAATGATCCTGTTGCTCTTAAGGAAACGGCTTTCTCCATAGCGAAAAAACTGGTTGAACCCAATTTAACTTTCAATAAGGAAGCCACCGAAAAGAAGAAGATGACTGTCGCGGGAGATTCCAACCAGACCTTCTTCATGGTGCAAAAGAACGAGATGATTGTTCGGGAGGGGGAAAAGATCGGTTACCTGGAACTGGCCAAATTAAACGCTTTTTATAAATCCTCCCAGGAAAACCAGTTCTCCCGATATGCCACGGTGCTCGGCTTTTTCTTGACCGCGCTTTTTCTTTCCATCGTATTGTATCTCTGGCGCACCAGAAACTGGGGCAAAACCTCTGACCGCTCGAATCTTGATATATTTGTTTTCGGGATCATCGCGCTGCTGCAAATCATATTTATCAAGGCGGGCATTTTTATTGCCGTCGCCGTCAACAGATCCTTCCCTTCCATTCCTGTTGACGCGTGTTATTTCGCCATTCCCTTTGCCTTGGGAGCCATGACCACCGCCATCCTGATCAACAGAAACGTGGCGTTGATCATTGGAGCGCTGACCTCCTTCCTGATTGGATTCGTTTTCGATGAAAAGATTATTTTCCCTCTCTTTTCCTTTCTCGGCTCTATTGCGGCGTCTTACCAGATTGTGCGTATTCGCCAACGTTCCGTTTTTCTTAAAATCGGTCTTTTTCTCGGGATTATCAACATGGCCGCCATTATATGCCTTAATCTGATCACCGGAAATCTTTTTAATGACTTGCCGCTACGGTTGGTCATGGGATTCTTCGGAGGCATTTTTACCGGTATCCTGGTTGCCGGAATCACGCCCCTTTTCGAAAGCATTTTCGGCTTCATTACCGATATCAAACTCCTGGAACTGGCAAATCTTAATCAGCCGCTTTTCCAGCAGATGGTTATTGAAGCGCCGGGAACATACCATCACAGCATTATTGTGTCTTCGCTCGCAGAGTCCGCCGCGGAGGCCATCGGGGCCAATTCTCTTCTGGTCAAAGTCAGTGCTTATTATCATGATATCGGCAAATTGAAAAAGCCCCATTACTTTATTGAAAATCAGCAGAACACCGACAACAAACACGACAAATTATCGCCGAAAATGAGCGGTCTGATCATCATGTCTCACGTGAAGGACGGCTGCGAACTGGCCGCCAAAGCCAAACTGGGCCGACTGATTATCAATATTATCCGGCAACATCATGGAACAAGCATCACCAGCTTTTTCTATGACAAGGCCAAGAAAGACAAGGATGAATCCATCCGCTCATTATCGGAAAGCGATTTCCGTTATCCGGGACCCAAACCGCAGACCAAAGAAGCCGGCCTCATCATGCTGGCCGACGTCATTGAAGCTTCGTCACGCACGCTTTCCAATCCGACGCCTTCCAGGATACGCTCTCTGGTTCGGGAGAGAATAGAAGGTATTTATATGGACGGACAACTGGATGAGTGCGAACTCACCTTGAGCAATCTGAATACCATAGCGGAATCGTTTATCAAGATTCTTACGGGCATCTTCCATCACCGTATTGACTATCCGGAGAACCCGCCGAAAGAAGGCAACGGTAAAAACAATGAAAATTCAAATCGAAAACCGTCAAACCAAAGTGAAAACGGAGCGGCATAAGATTCGCGGCGCCGTTTCCAGAATTTTAAAATATCTTGACTGTCCGGAGAAGGAAATCAGCATCCTTTTCACCGATGACGACATGATCAAAGAAATCAACAAACAATATCTGGCAAGAGACAAGGCGACCAATGTCATTTCTTTTTCCTTGCAGGAAGGTGAATACGGCAACATCAATCCTCATGTTTTGGGTGACGTTGTCATCTCCCTTGAAACGGCTCAACGAGACGCCATTAAAGGAAGCCTCGCCCTGGAACAGGAAATTGACTTTCTTCTGATCCACGGAATTCTTCATCTTCTGGGCTACGATCACGAAAGCACGTCCGAAAAACAAGCAAAAATCATGCGTCTCAAAGAAAAAGAAATATTCAACATGCTTAACCAAACGGATAAACTATAACGCGCGTTTTGAAATCATCACCAAGGAGGCATTACCATGAATCTATCTTTGAATAATAAAGTCGCCCTCATTACCGGAGGCGGTCGGGGCATCGGCAGATCGATCGCTCAGGCCATGGCCGAATCGGGCGCCGATCTGGTTATCGCCAGCCGGAAAATCGACGATCTGGAAACCGCAGCGGATGAAATCCGGAAAACAGGCAGAAAATGTCTGCCGGTGGCAACGCATGTCGGCAGACTGGACGAAATAAAAAATCTGGTGGAACGCGCCGTCGCAGAATTCGGCAGGATTGACATCCTGGTCAACAACGCCGCCACCAATCCCTCCATGGCATCGGCCATGGACATCGATGATCGCGCGTGGGACGCCATTATGAATTTGAATCTCAAAGGCCTGTTTTTTCTGAGCCAGGCCGTTGCCCGTATCATGAAGGAGAACGGCGGAGGCAAAATCATCAACGTCGCATCCGTCGCCGGCATTTCTCCCGACATATTGCCTGTTTATTCTGTCAGCAAAGCGGGCGTCATCATGGCGACAAAAGTTATGGCTCAACAGTGGGCGATATACAACATCAGAGTCAACGCGATTGCGCCGAGCCTGACGAAAACAAAATTCAGCGAACCGCTATGGTCCAATCAGGATATTCTGAATATCGCCATGAGCAGAACGCCACTGGCGCGTCCGGCGGAACCGGAAGAGATGGTCGGCGCTGTAATATATCTCGCATCGGACGCTTCCAGTTACGTCACGGGTCAGGTCATTGCAATCGACGGCGGAATGACCATTTAGATTGCAGGAATATTTTTTTTCTGAGCTCGACTCAATTGCTGCAATATGCGCGGTTCAACAACTTTTTATTCATGATACTGTCTCCCCACAAAAATAAGTTGAACTTTTATAAGCCATGCAGTAATATATAAACATGGGAAATCGTAAGGGAATACTCATGAAATTACATTCAGCGATCTTTTCGGCGGCTATGTTTGTCGTTGCCGTTGTTTTTTTCATCGCGGAGCCGGCGATCGTCTATGCCGATATCTACAAGCACGTCGATGAAGAGGGCGTTCTGCATCTGACGAATGTGCCTTCAAATCCCAAAGCGAAATACGTCATGATCATGAAAGAGAAAAGAATTCTCTTAAGTCCCTCTCTGGATGTGAAAAAATATGATCATCTGATCAGTTCTGCCGCTGACAAGTTTAATCTGGATTCGGCGCTGATCAAAGCCGTGATCAAGGCGGAATCCAATTTCAATCACAAAGCCGTCTCACGCGTGGGGGCGCAGGGCTTAATGCAGCTCATGCCCAAAACCGCATCCGCTCTCAACGTGAAGGACAGCTTTCACCCCGAAAAAAATATTGAAGGGGGCGCCCGTTATCTGCGATACCTGCTCAACCTGTATAAAGGCAACCTCACCCTTGCTTTGGCCGCCTATAATGCCGGCGAAGGAGCCGTGGCGAAATATAATTACAACATTCCTCCCTACCGTGAAACTCAAAATTACGTGAAACGCGTTCTGAGTTTCTATCAGTCGTACAGCAAAGAATAATATTGACGTTATTTCTCCACATATAAATATTGTTGCAACTCTTTTATTTTTTTCTCCTTGATCCCTTTTATTTCCGTTAATTGTTGCACATCATCAAAGCGCTTCAATTTTTCACGCAGCGCCACGATTCTCTCGGCTGTGGCGATGCCGATGCCTTTTATCAAAATCAAATCGTCCTGCGACGCTTCATTGATATCCATCGGCAATCCGATCGCCAGTCTGCTGGAGGGTGACATTTTCCCGATGGTCACTTCAGATTTTTGCGAATCGGAGTCCAGAATCAATTTCATGCCTGTTTTCAGGACGAAGTTGTCATTCGATTTTGACGAAATGACCGACGATCCCAGAAGATCCTGAAACGTAGTTTCCTGATCGAAAAAATAAATGCCCCCGTGACCGTTACCGTCGATAATTTCAATCGCGACGCTCTTCTCAGTTTGATTGGTAAAGGCGGGTTTTTCTTGTTTTAAACTATAATGATAACCCATACGAATGAAGGGGATGATCGCCATGATCAGACAGATGACGATCATCCCCTTCAATTTGTTTTTCGGAAAAAACATGGGCTGTTATTTCTTTT
>JASEHT010000039.1:8225-16173 GCA_030018675.1 Smithella sp. | reverse complement strand
GCTTCATAGAAATCTTCCGGTTTGCCGGCGCCGCCGGAGGCTACGACAGGCAGGGTCACCGCGTCGGCAATCGCTTTGGTAAAAGGAATATCGTAACCGGCCTGGGTTCCGTCGCCGTCCATACTCGTCGGGAGAATCACGCCAGCGCCCTTCTGCTGGCAAATCTTCGCCCATTCCACGGCATCCTTGGCTATCGGTAGCGTACCGCCGGAAACGACCAGTTCAAAACCCGAGGGCATCTGCGCGTTTCTTTTGGCGTCAATCGCCACGGTGATTTTCTCCTGCCCGAATTTCTCCGCCGCCCGGTGAATCAAATCAGGATCCTTCACCGCCGCGCTGTTCATGGAAACCTTCGACGCCCCGGCTGACAAAACCATATCGATATCTTCCAGCGAGGCAATGCCGCCGCCGACGGTCAGGGGAATGTTGATGACACCGGAAACATTCTTGACCCACTCCAGCCTCGTTTTACGGTTTTCCAGCGTGGCCGCGATATCCAGCATCGCCAGTTCATCAGCCCCTTCGGCCTGATAAAAGGCGGCGTTCTCCACCGGATCGCCCGCTTCCTTGATATCCACAAAATGAACGCCCTTGACCACCCGTCCGTTTTTCATATCCAGACAGGGCATAATTTTAATCGGCTCCATAACATTCTCCTTTCGGAATCATAAATAAAAATCACGGCTTTCTTAAACCGAACTTCTCCGATTTACAATCAAAATATTACTTTTTACCGCCGGATCACGAAGAAAGAATCTGGTTTTATTTTTTTACTGCGCCATAATTCTTGAGGTTTTTAGATTGCTCTTGACACGGAAAGTTCTCTTTCCTATACTCCGCCCAACTCAAGAAAGGGGCACGCGAATTACATAGCCATATGGAATATCATAAGATTATTCTTGGTGTTATCGGTGGGCTGGGCCTGTTCATCTACGGCATGTACCTGCTTAGCGATTCGCTGAAAAAATTATCTCTCGGGCTGCTTCGATCTGTGCTGGAAAAATTAACATCCAACAGATTCAAGTCCATGCTGGTAGGCACTTTTGTCACAGCGTTGATTCAGAGTTCCAGTGCCACGTCTGTCATTCTCATCGGCTTTTTAAACGCGGGACTTCTTGGTTTAGGCGGCGGCATCGCCATGATGATCGGGGCAAACGTGGGCACGACCATCACCGGACAGTTAATCGCGTTTAAACTCACCGCAATCGCTCCCATCTTTATTTTTGCGGGAGCCGTTTATTTTTTCGTCGCCAAAAAAGATAAAAACAAAAACAGGGCGTTGGTGGCGATAGGCTTCGGCATGCTATTTTTAGGAATGTCCATGATGAGTACGGCTGTCGCTCCGCTGGCTCAAAACGAAGCAACAAAAAGCGCTTTCCTCAACTTGGGCAAATACCCTTTCCTGGGCATTCTGACCGGCCTTCTGCTCACCATGCTTTGGCAAAGTTCCAGCACCACTACCGGTATCATCATCGCTTTTGCTGCAGCGGGGCTGTTGAATCTTAATTCATCTATTTATCTTATTTTCGGGATGGAAATAGGCACTTGCGTGACGGCTCTTTTAGCCAGTATCGGAGGCAAGCTTGCCAGCAAAAGACTGGCCTGGGGTCATACTTTATTTAATGTCATGGGTGTCGTCATTGCGTTGATGATGGCGCCGCTCTATTTAAAATATGTCCCCCTGCTGTCTGACAACGTAGCCCGCCAGGTAGCCAATACGCATACGCTGTTTAATCTCATTAACGCGATCATTTTTCTGCCTTTCGTGCCGCTTTTCGTTAAATTGCTCCAAAAAATCATTCCGGGTGATGATTATCTCAAAAAAGAAGCAAAACATCTGGATAAGAATCTGCTGGCTCTGCCGCACCTGGCTATCACAGCCGTCGTTAACGAAATGGTGGTCATGCTGGACACCTGCCTGGAGATGTTACGCAAAGCCCGGCTCTGCACCATCACCTACGATCATAAACTGCGCAACGAAATCACGCTGGACGAAGAATCCGTGGACGACATGCAGAAACATATTACCGAATATATCGTTGAAATCACCCGTAACGAACTGCCGGAAAAACATTCCCGGCTGATTCCCGCTCTTCTGCACAGCGTCAACGATCTTGAAAAAGTCGGGGATTATGCCGAAGGCATTGTTCTGCTGTCGATGCGCGCCTATGAAAACGATTTAAAATTTTCGGCGGAGGCGGAAAAGGAACTGGAAAAGCTTTTCGATAAAACCGACTCGCTGATGCGTCAGACCAGAAAAGCGTTGCAGTTTAACGACCAGACCGCGGCGAGCATCACGCTGAATATCGAAGAAGAAATCAACGAGCTGATTGCGCAATATAAACTCAACCACATCAAGCGGCTGGAAAATGCCGTCTGCATCAGCAACGCGGGACTGGTTTTCAACGACATCCTCACCAATATTGAAAGACTGAACGATCACTTGTGCAACATTACCAAAGGCATTCTGCATCTGGGCAAGAGATAATCCTTTTTCATGAACGCAAAGTGTCAAAAAAACCGGGGAAATATTTTATATTTTTCTTTTATCGATGACGCGGCTGGCCTTGCCTTCCGAACGTGCAATGGTTTTGGGTTCCACCAGCTTTACCCTGGCCGTGATGCCCAGATATTCTTTCATATCCTTCACCAATCGATTCTCCAGCCGCTGCAGCACCTTGACTTGATCTCCGCCGGCAAACAGTTTCTCCGTGACTTCCACCTGCACTTCCAGCGTATCTAGCGTGCCCGCCCGTTCCACAATGAGCTGATAATGCGGCTCCAGACCTTCGATGTTGATCAGCACGGATTCAATCTGCGACGGATACACATTGACACCGCGGATGATAAGCATGTCGTCGCTACGTCCCATGACGCGATCCATGCGGTGAAACGTCCGTCCGCAGCGGCACGGAACGGTCATCATACGGGACATATCGCGCGTCCGGTACCGGATCAGCGGAAAGGCTTCCTTGGTCAGCGTCGTGAAAACCAGTTCGCCGGGTTCGCCGGGTTTGAGCACCTCACCGGTTTGCGGGTTGATGGTTTCCACCAGAAAATAATCTTCAAACACATGCATGCCTTCCTGCGCTTCGCTGCATTCCATGGAAACACCGGGTCCCATGATTTCGGAAAGGCCGTAGATGTTCATGGCCTTGATGGCAAAAGCCTCTTCAATTTGACGGCGCATTTCTTCGCTCCACGGTTCGGCGCCGAAAATTCCCACCCGCAGTTTCAGGGAGCGCATATTGATTCCCAGCGCCGTGCCCTGCTCCGCCAGATTCAGCGCGTAGGAAGGTGTGCAGCAGATGGCCGTCGGACCGAAATCCTGCAGAATCATCAACTGCCACTTGGTATTGCCGCCGGACATCGGAATCACGCTGGCGCCGATTTTTTCCGCGCCGTAATGAACTCCCAGACCGCCGGTAAAGAGACCATAACCGTAAGCGTTGTGAATGATATCGCCTTTGGTCAGATCGGCGGCGGCTAAACAGCGCGCCACCAGTTCCGCCCAGCCTTCGATATCGCGTTTCGTGTAGGCCACGACGGTCGAACTCCCCGTGGTTCCCGATGACGCGTGCAGCCGGACGATATTGCTCATCGGCGCGGCGAACATCCCGAACGGATAATTATCCCGAAGATCCTGTTTGGTGGTAAAGGGAAGTCTCTTCAGATCGTCGAGCGTTCGGACGTCGTCGGGTTTGACGCCCGCCTGATCGAACGCCTTTTTATAAAAAGCGACATTATGGTAAATGCGGTTGACCACCTGCTGCAATCTCTTTAGCTGCATCGCCTCCAGCGCCTCCCGGGGCAATGTTTCGTATTCTTCATTATAAATCATTCTGCTATTTCTCCTTCAAATTCACTTCAGCTCTCTTTCAAGTCCGGATTATCATACGTTGAGTTCTTTCCAATCCGGCCGGCTTACTTGTTCGTCCTGACGCCGACGAGGGTGTACAGCGGACAGTAACCACTTATAACACTTGAGAAAAGGGAGCCGCTGACAACAAGAAGCAATCCCAAAACGCCCGGAAGCATTCCCTGCAGATAAGCCACGATAATGAGCAACGCAATGATTACCCTGATTACTTTGTCAATGGTCCCGACATTTTTTTCCATACGACACCTCCATTCCTTATAAATGAATTCCTAATTTTTCCTGCAACTCATCTAAAAACCCCGACTGACCCTTTAATATTTTTTTCCGTGCCTGTGACATATCGAACCAGCCGCCCCTGTCCACCTCCGGAAATTCCTGCTCTTTTCCCGAACGCGGCGGCCATTCCATCGGAAACATGTTGCTCCTGATCGACGCCGCGTCGATGTTTCCCTCAACCGCCCACGCGTAAATGATTTTTCCGCTCGGCTGCCTGAGCGGCGTCAATTCCACAAAATCGCCCGCAACGGCAAAACCGGTCTCTTCCTCAAACTCACGCCGGGCGGATTCGAGAGGATCGTCTCCCGTTTCGAATTCGCCTTTCGGAATCGACCACGCGCCATCATCTTTTTTCTCCCAATACGGGCCGCCGGGATGCACGATAAACACTTCCGGACCATTTTCGGCGATACGATACATGAGTATCCCCGCACTTTTCTTATGGGACATCTTTTTTATAACCGCTTCCTTGTGGTGAAGGAACTGCGCCGCCATTTCTTCATTTTTTGTCATTACACCTGCAATGACATTGCGTTAAGATTCCTCACCCGACACGTCGGGATTTACCCTAAAGGGCACTTCGCGGAATGACAGCTAATCTTCTACCTGATAATTTCTACCAGAGCCTTGACATCCGCTCCGAAATAAACCTTCCTGCCGATTCGCACCACCGGACGCCGGATCAGGCGCGGCTCCTTGAGCATCAGATTCATCAAATCCTCATCTTTGAGCTTTGCCGGATCCAACCCCAGCGCCTTGAAGCTCGGAGACTTGAAACTGAACATATCAGACGCGGGTTTCCCCTGCAAAAGCGTTTTGATTTCTTCGCGCGTAAAAGGCTCCTTGAAAAAATCGCGTTCGTTTATTTCCGCCTGTTTTTGCGAAAGAAACTCCTTCGCTTTCCGACAGGTGGTTCACTTGTTCCAGCAGAAAAAAACAATTTTCATCGTCGTTCTCTCCGTGTTTAAATTGTCTAACGGTATTTGTCCTGCAGCTTTCAACCTTTCTGAGCATCATCATCTCCATGATCATCACCGCGCCTTAAGCTAATTACGGAAATGATTTCTCCGTTTTATATCAAGAGTTGCCAAATGTTATATTGCACACGATCCTCATTATAAAATAGATACTTATATTTTTTTGCTAATTTATCCTTTTAATCTTTCTTCCGCCTGCCGCCCTCATTTCGTCGAACCGTGGTGAAATTATTTACCACCGGCGGAACGGGTTGTCCATTAAAATGAAACGAAAATCTTCCCTATGAAAGAAACGCGAAAAAGAAACTCCCGTCACGTTACATGCCCGGGAGTTTCATCTGATCACTTTCAAGAACCTTTCAAAAAAGGTTCTTTTTTATATTCATCATGAACGCTTATGCACCGGGGTAAACCTTTTCGGCGTCCCGATGAATTTACTCGGCAAAAGCCGACTGCGCCAGTCTGAAGCCGGTGTTGTAGTCCCAGGGGGCTCGCATCTGGGGAGCAACTGCCGCTTCTAAACCGATTTGCAGGTAATAGTTGTCACCAAAAGATTGGACAGCTCTCCCCTGTTTGGTTCCCCAGGCGCCGCCCCGAATCACTTTGTAGGTTTGCGCCGCAAGGTTCGGTAACGCGTACCAATCAAAACAAAACTCCGCGACGTTGCCGCTCATATCATAGAGCCCCAGTTTGTTGGCTCGCCTGGATTTCACGGGCGCTGTCGAGGTGACGGGCTCATGCAGATACATGCCGTTGCTGGCTTGGAAACGGGCGTAAACGGCCACTTCACGGTTGGCTGCCTGTCCCGGGAATAATTCAGTCGACGACGGCGGTATTGTTTCGTCGTTGTAGGATGTCCAAGCGTCGCTGGCCGAGTTGCCTTTGGTGTACATAAGCCCATCGCCCGAAAAGGCGTTGGTTGTATCAATGGCGCGGAAACGCGCCGCGACTTCCCACTCCCGGCTTGTGGGCAGACGGAACCCATTGGCGTCCTGTTTCACGAAGGGATTGTCCTGGCTGCCGGCTGTCAGGCTCAGGTTTGCAAGCGATGTCGTCCGGATGGGTGTTGTATAGCCTGAATCCGTATAATAGACACAGGTCAGATCGGGCTGTCCCAAAACTTTATGCGCGTTGTAATATTCGGTCAGCGCGTTGGTCCAGACCATGGCCTCGCGCCAGGAAATATGCGTGACCGGATGGTTTTTGTTGTCGTCTGTCGGCGGTTCCCCTCCGATGCCTTCACTGCCTCCCATGCCGTGAAACTCAAATGAATAAAGCGGCCCGCCATCGGCCCTCTTTGCGTCTCCGCGGTTGGTGGAGGCCCACATGCGCACCGTGTACCAAAGCTCGTAGGTCACTTCCGTCTCGCCGATAAAGTATTGTTCATCCGCCAGCAGGGTGACAAAGGGGGTATCATGGACCGTTGTCGGGAAAGTCAGTGGCGTCCAGACGTAAACCATGTTGAACTCCAGAGACCCTCTTTTAAAATTGAGCTTTTGACCCGGATCAGGCAGACCGGGTATATCAAAGTCGGAAGGTGAAGGAGCAATGGTCGTAAAGACAGTGGTTCCCGGAGAAGGAGGATCGGGATCACCAACCTCCTTGACGATCACACGGCAGCTCGTGGTTTCCATGCTGGGCCAGGTGGACACGATGATGTCCGCTTCGCCAGGTGCGACGGCCAGAATGTTTCGCGATAACAGTGCTCCGACAGACGCGCAGGTGACCGATTCCTGATTGGTACTGTAGCATTTGAGGCTGGAGTGAGTGGCTTCCCCGTCCGGTTCAATCGTAACACTCAAGTTCCGACCCGCTCCTTCCTCTATGATCAATACGCCGCCGGGGCAATCCTCAATCGAAAACGACGTCACCGGCACAATAACGCGAACCGCGCAGACCGATGTGAAGTCTCCGTCTTCGCTGGTGACGGTGATGGTGGTAAACCCGCTACTGACGCCCTGAATTTCGCCGTCATCATTGACGGTGACGACGGCTTCATTGTCGCTTTGCCAGGTGACGTTTCGGTTGGTTGCGTTGGCCGGCGCAAAAACGGGTGAAAGCGACAACGTATCACCGACGCCGATTATGACGGATTCCGGGTCGATATAGACGGCTTCGACGGGGACCGAAGGGTTCCCCCAAAAAACCGGGCCATCGCTGCCGGAGCTGCATGCCGAAAGGACAAAAATAGTTAATAAGATTGTTAAAAATGTTTTTCTTGCGCGTTCCATGGAATTCCCTCCTTAAAATAATTGCCGATTGTTTACCCGCGTAAGATTAGGTTTGACGGCGTAAAATTGTCTGTCGCCAAAGAAGAATTACTGAATGACTGACTGATAAGAACTTCTTCTGACCGGATTTACTATATAAGGCGTATTGCTTGTGTGTCAAGAATATTTTGGACACAACATATAGTAGTATGCCGACAATGACCGGCAATAGATTGCCCGAGGTCGCTTTATAACAATCGGCCCGGTGGCTTTAAACACCCGTAACGCATTTCTTTAAACAAGCGAAATCGTGCCGTCCCGATGTTTCATCAAAGCGTTAGAATTAAATGTGCACGTAAGGATTGAAGTACGGAAAATCGCGGGCGATGATGGCGTCGGTGAAAACCTTATCGGAACAACCCCCTGATGCCTTCGCGGATGGAATCCGTCACAACATTGGAAACCTCGTCTTTGGCTGCGCCTTTGGCGTCGCCCGCCAGATCCTTGACGTCATCCTCCACCACCTTGGCCGCGCCGCTTCCCGTTCTTTCAGCGCCGGTTTCACTTTCCCAGGCCTCCGCGAAATTCCGGTATCCCCTGGGCAC
>JASEHT010000039.1:0-8215 GCA_030018675.1 Smithella sp. | reverse complement strand
GTATTTTCGAAAGCTGGAAAGCGGTTTTTCCTTCCGCGCCGGTATGCTCCCATTTCACCGGATAACCCAGCTTCGGCGACATCCAGACCATCGTCTCGGACGCGGGATCATCCTGATACGTATATCTGGTTTTTTCGCACAGATAACCGGAAACCGTTTCGCGGCCCAGCTTCGTTTCCGTCACCTTTCCGCTTTTATCCGCGCCGGCCGGCTGCCACGGCTTATCCTGAAAGTTGATTTCCATGAAGGTCTTGTCTTCCGTATTGAGCATCCAGGCCTTTTTGTTTTTTAAATTCAGTATCATGATTTCCGACGTCCGGCCGTCCCGGACAAATTCCATTCTGGAAGAGCCGCCTTTAAAATAAATCTTTCCGTTCTGCCCCTCCTGCCAGCTTGACGACTGCCGGAAATCGGCCATGAACTCGCCGTCCGCCGCGAAAGCGGACAAACCCGCCAGCAAAAACAGCACGCTGATGAATAAAATGAATGATTTTCGCATAACACTCCTCCTTGCAGACAAACTAATCGGTGATTCGCTCATTCTTCGGGGCGGATTATACACTATGAAACGAATACTTCTGCAATGTTTTTTTGCCCGTCGCCATCCCCTCCTCCGACATTTTTACAAATCCCCTTGACAATAGGACGTTCGTCCTATATAGGACTGATTATGAAGAAACGAACGGACCTTAGCGCTGTCGAACGAAAATTCGCCTCTTTCTTTAAGGAACAAAGACGCATGCCCACCTATTCGGAAATGCTTCCCCTTTTGGGCGTCAAGGCCAAAAGCGCCGCCGAATACTGGACAAAAAAGCTCCTTGAGAAAGGCGCCCTGGAAAAAGATGCGAAGGGTTTCCTGAAACCGGCACGTTTGTCTTTGAATCTTCCTTTTGTTGGCAATGTAGCGGCCGGATTTCCCTCTCCTGCTGAAGAAGAATTGCGCGATACCATCTCCTTCGACGACTATCTCATCAATAACCGGTCGTCTTCTTTTGTTCTTTCCGTTACCGGCGATTCCATGATCGGCGAAGGCATCAAGGACAAGGATCTGGTGATTGTGGAGCGTGGCCGGGAGCCGAAAAACGGAGATATCATTCTGGCGGAAGTGGATGGCCGCTGGACCATGAAGTATTTCCGCAAGAAAGGGAAAAAAGTGACGCTGGAAGCGGCCAACCCGAAGTATCCGCCGATTATTCCTCAGGAAGAATTACGTATCGCCGGAGTGGTGACTGCGGTCGTCCGGAAATACCATAAGTAAAAATGCTTTTTGTCATTCCGGGCAAGCGAAGCTCGACCCGGAATCCAGTATAGCCTGTTAATATGCACAGCTATCAATAGCCAAGTCAAAAAGACTTGGCTGAACTGGGAACGATGAAGTACAACTATTTAACACGCACGTTTTAAGCAAAGAGGTCATGGAGCCAGAAGTATTTTTGACATCCTGTAACCGATTTATACATACGGCATGAACATTGTTCTCCACAAAACGTCTTGACGTTATGACGCTATAGTGCTATAACTACATAACGTTAAGGAGGTAATATTATGAAATCGGCAGCAATGAGAGCAACGGTATATCTAGAGCCGGATTTGCACAAAGCACTGAGATTAAAGGCTGTTGAAACATCACAATCGTTATCAAAGTTAGTCAATGACGCTATTAAGGAATCTCTTGCTGAAGACGCAGAAGACATCGGGGCATTTGAAGAAAGAGCAAAAGAGCCGCTAATCAGCTATGAATCTATGGTCAAGAGGCTAAAAAAAGATGGGCGACTATAAAATCTTCTTTAAAGAATCCGTTGAAAAAGATCTTCGCTCAATCCCCAAAAAAGATTTAAAGAAAATTCTCTTACGTATTGAAACGCTTGCGAAAGACCCGAGGCCGCCGGGTCACGAAAAACTATCCAGCCAAGAGAAATTTCGTATTCGCCAAGGCACGTACAGAATTATATATTCCATACAAGATCAAGAGCTTACAGTATGGGTGGTAAAAGTTGGGCATCGCAAAGATGTTTATCGCTGAAGCACACAGTCAATACAGGCGATACCCCCGCAGGAAGAACTGCGCATCGCCGGAGTGATTACGGCGGTCGTGAGGAAGTATCATAAGTAAAAATAATTTTTGTCATTCCGTCCTGCATTCGCCGGATAAAGCACAGCGAAGCTCGACCCGGAATCCAGTATAGCCTGTTAATATGCACAGCTATCAATAGCCAAGTCAAAAAGACTTGGCTGAACTGGTTTTGCCTCTTTAAAAGGTTTTATGTCTCAACAATTATTCAGTCTTTCTTCCTGGCCGCGGGCCATTGTCCACCTGGACGGCGACGCTTTTTTTACTTCCTGCGAAGAAGCCATTCATCCCGAACTCAGGGGCAAGCCGCTGATTACCGGCGGCGAACGCGGCATTGTCGCCTGCGCCAGTTACACGGCCAAAAAACTGGGCGTCAAGCGCGGCGTTCCCCTGCACGAGGCAAGAAAGATTTGCCCCGGACTCATCGTTCTGCCTTCCGATTACGAAACCTACAGTTTGTTTTCCCGGCGGATGTTCGACATCATGCGGCGCTTTACCCCCGATGTGGAAGAATATTCCATTGACGAAGCCTTTGCCGACATCACCGGTATGCGCCGCGCCCTGCGTTCATCGTATGAAGAAATCGTCCTCAACATGAAAAAAGACATCGAAAGAGAACTGGGCATCACCGTCTCGGCGGGGCTGAGCATTACCAAGGTGCTGGCCAAAGTCGCCTCCAAACATCAAAAGCCGGCCGGCGTGACCATCATCCAAGGAAGAGACATTGCCGCGTATCTGAACAATCTGCCCGCGGAAAAGGTCTGGGGCATCGGCCCCGCCACCACCAACTACCTGGGCAAAATGGGCATCCGTTCCGCGCTGGAATTTGCGCAACTGCCGGAAAAGAAGGTCAGGGACAAATTCACCAAACCGACCATTGAAATCTGGCAGGAGTTGCGCGGCATATCCGTTTATCCCGTAACCTCTGAAGAAAAAAGCTCCTACGCCTCCATCAGCAAAACCAAAACCTTCGCCCCGCCGACCTCCGATGCCGACTATCTGTTCGCTCAGCTCATGCGCAACATGGAATCCGCCTGCATCAAGGCGCGCCGCTACGCGCTGGCTCCGGATAAAATTGTTGTCTTTCTCAAAAAGAACGATTTCCACACCGTCGGGAACGAGATAAAGCTTTCCCGTCCCTGCGCTTTCCCGCTGGAATTCTCCAATATCGTTCGCGAGCTTTTTGATGAATGCTACAATCCGAAAGAAATTTACCGCGCCACCGGCGTGATTCTGCTGGATTTAAAACCGGACGCCAACATTCAATACACGCTGTTTGACAATCCCCTGCAGGCGGAAAAAATCAGAAGCCTTTATCATGTGGCCGATGAACTGGGAAAAAAGTTCGGGAAGCACACCCTGCATCTAGGCTGTTCGCATCCGATAGACACGCTGGGGAAAGGCCGCCGGGGAACCCCGACGGTCAGAGAGCAGACGCAGCTTAAAGGCGAGACACGCCGCCGCCACCTGGGCCTGCCGCTCCTGCACATTAAAACATGATCTCGCCTTCTACACCTTCAATTTTTTACCGACGGAAGCAAGGTATATTGTAAATTCATTCTGCCCGTCAACCCTGAGCAGCTTGTCCATCTCTTCCTGATCATAGGCCGCTATGGCACACGTACCGGCATCGATTGCTTCGCAGGCAAGATAAAGATTCTGACAGACATGACCGGCGTCAATGGCAATGACCTTGTGCGCGGCGATACTGTAGCGCCATTCCATTCGGTAGGGAATGGCTGTCCATATAAAGGTCGCCGTCGCGACCTTCGGGCAGCTCTGTCCGAAAACAGCATCACATATTTTCTTGTCCAGATTATCTTCTGTAAACTCGTACAGCAGTTTATGCTCCAGCGGCAAATAGCGATAAATCGCCTGATCCAGCTCCCGGACATTCAGAACGCACAGATATGTTTCCAATGCGTGACGGCATCCCGCGGAAGGAACCGTTCTTGAAGCATGACCTTCATCAAGTTTCTGTTTTATGCCCTGGGTCGCCCACAGGAGAAAAGACAATTCCTCAATAGATAGCGGCTGCGCGCTGTAGGATCGTCTGCTTTCGCGATTATAGATGGCTTCTTGAAGAGCGAGTTTACCAAGATTGCCGAACTTGTCCCGCGGAATCAGATCGATGAGCTTTGCATCTTTCGCGTATTGTTTTTCAATGGGCGGAGGCGGAATACCTTGATTCTGATCCGTTGCGGAAAAGTCGATGACCTTGCGGATGCTGTCCTTAAGAAATAATCTGTAGGCCTTAATGAGTTCTTTATCCATAATATATAGAATCTAGCAAATCACGAGAAAGATTAAAATCAAGACGTTCAGGATAATTTATCTTCTTCCATACTTTCTGACACAGCGGTTTCCTGCGTCACGTCTTCCTGTTTCGGCGCTTCTTTACTGACCGCCTTTACCAGTTCACTGGACTGTTGCAATATTCGCGCAGCTTCCGCCTCCAGCTTTCTCATTCTCTTTTCCAGGGCGTCATCGGCCAGTTCCGCTTCCAGGATTTCATCATCAATTTCTTCGTTCATATTATTTAACACTCCTTCAAGTCGGTCACAGATGGCTCTCTCAATACCATCAAATGAAGAAAAATTCACTCATCTCTTAAAACTTCAGAAAAACAGATATAGTTAAAAGTTGCCGGATAGATTTTTCGCTGTATTTAAACTCCTTTTAAAAATACTGCTTTCTTAGCCGCGTCATAGAAGAATGTACAAATTATAAGAAGATCATTCATTGATGGTTTGTTCAAAGCAATTTCCAGCGCATCCTGATGAGTAGATGCTATAGTAATACTTTCTCTGCTCACGCCATTTTCCATCAAGCCTTCGCAAAGCAATCCGGCGGCTTCGCGGGGAGGCCTTCCTCTTAAATCAACATGATCAGAACAGATGTAATGAGTAAAAATACCCGCCACCGATTTCCCCATATCTTTTATGTATTGATTTGGCCGATTGCCCGCTGAACAAAACATTAAATATTTTTTTTCTGAGAAATTCATCCCTTGTACAAAGTGCGCAAGTTCCTCTAACGCTTGCGGGCCGTCCGCCCAGGTAATCAGAACCTTAAACGGAAGATGCTCAAAGAAATTCATTCTGCCGGGGTTGGTTTCTTCATTCGATTGAAAGGCGCTCAGCGCCTTCCGGATAACATTGAACTCAACGCCCATGCCGTATGCCAGCGCCATAGCAAACATGGCGTGAAACAAAGCCGGCCTGAAATGGCCGTCATAACCGGCAGGAATCTCCGTTGCCTCCATGACGCCAATCAATTCATTGCCTTTATATAAATTAATCAACGGCTTTGTATCGTTACTCAGGAAGGCCGCAAATCCGTTCGCTTTCATATGATCAATAACACTGGCGTTATCGGATTGCATGCTCACCAGGCATGTATCGGGAGCAACAATCTGATTGCGCATTGCCAAACACAAGGGATCGTCGGCATTAATAACGGCCAGTTTTCGGGCAGACCTTACAACCGCACTCTTTACAAGGGCCATCTCTTCCCTCGTATTAACGCCATTCAGACCCAGATGATTGTCATAGACATTCAATACCGCCCCCACGTCGCAACCGTCAAAAGCAATTCCCTGAGTGATGATACCGCCTCTGGCTAACTCAAAGACACTCGCGTCAACGCGTTTGTCGAGGAGCAATTCCGCTGCGAACATGCAATTCGAGGAATCGCCAACCCGGATAATCTCTTTTCCAATGTAAACCCCCTGTGTCGTTGACAGCCCGACAACCTTCCCCGCTTCAGCCAAGATGGCGGCAAGCATACGGCAGGTTGTTGTTTTTCCCACACTACCGGTGACAAACGCACTTGGGATCTTCAAGGCGATTTTAAGATTGATACCATATTGACCGGCCACTTTAAATCGTCTGGCTCTGTACCGTAGAATTTTCGCTCTAATATTTTTAATTGCCGGAATCATAACTTACAGAAATACTTTAAGAAGAACAGAATAATTAAATGAACGCATAATGATTGAATGTCAGTGTTTTACAATATACCTCTTCCCCGTCATACCGGCACAGGCCGGCACTCATTTCTTTTCTTCCCGCCCTTGAGGGGAGGGATTGAGGGAGGGTGAAATAACATCTTTCATACCGGCATGCTCCTAGCCGGAATCCCAACTATCGTTATTTATTTCTACAAATATCATATAAAAAATTACATTTTTGCTCGCAAGCCTCTTTCAATCCGATGGTTGACGGACAATCGAATTTACACTTCTGTTTATCTATCATGCATTTGGCATCGCTACATGACTGACACAACATTGACATGACTAAGAACAGCATAACGCCAACTACCTTAAAGATTCTTTTATTGTGAGACTCAAATTTCAAAAACGAAGTGTATCGAAATTTGCTGGTCGAACAATCCCGCAAAGCGGAGGGTTCATCCCCGTGATTCATATTGCCTCCTTTTTTCATTTTTTAGTTATCTTCTATAAATGGCATATAACATTAAACTTCTTTTTTCTGGAGCTAAAAAAGTTTTTTATATATAGTCCCGCGCATGGCCGTATTATTGAATCTCGACAAAATCAGTAAATCATTCGGAACCAAAGCGCTTTTCACCGATCTTTCCCTGACGGTTAACGAAGGTGACCGGATTGGAATCATCGGCGATAACGGCACAGGCAAAACCACGTTAACCAAAATAATGACGAACCTGGAGGGCGCCGATACCGGCAATATCGCCATCAGAAAAAACTTAAAAACCGCCTACATCCCTCAAGTCAGCAACTACGAGGCCGATGCCCCGGTGTGGGATATTGTGGCAAAAACGGCAACCACCGATTTTAAAAATGCCGACGTAAAGACAGCCACAGCATTAAGCATTGTCGGCTTTGACGATTATACCGTAAAAGTGAATACACTTTCCGGCGGCTGGACGAAGCGCCTCGACATTGCCTGCGGGATCGTTAATGAACCCGAACTTTTAATTCTAGACGAACCGACCAATCATCTGGATTATCAGGCACTGGCCTGGCTGGAAAACTTTTTAGGCTCTGCCCGGTTTACGTGGGTCATGGTCAGTCACGACCGGTTTTTACTGGAGCGCTGCGCCAACAGAATTGTGGAAATCAACAAACGGTACGAAGGCAATATTTTTCAATCCGACGGCAGATATGACGATTTTTTGGAAAAGCACCTGCTCTACATCGAACAGCAAAACAAACACGAGGCCGTAATGTCCAACAAAGTCCGGGCGGAAATTGAGTGGCTAAGAAGAGGCCCCAAAGCCCGCAGGACAAAAGCGAAATACCGGATAGACGAAGCCCATAACTTAATAAAAGAACTGGCTGATTTAAAAGAGAAGAAACAAACATCCCGAACCGAAATCGAATTCAGCGCTTCCAGCAGAAAAACCAAAGTGCTGGTTAAAATCAAAAACATCAGCAAATCATTCGGCGATAAACATATTTTGAAAAACTTTACCGCCAACCTTACCACGGGATTGCGTATCGGATTACTCGGGGGAAACGGCGTCGGAAAAAGCACCCTGCTGAAACTGCTCAGCAAAAAAATTGAACCCGATTCGGGCAGCGTGGAACATGCCGACAATTTAAAAATAGTTTACTTCGATCAGTCAAGAGAATCCCTGCATCTGCAAAAAACCGTCAAGCAATATTTAGCGGACGGCAATGACACGGTAATATTTAAAGATAGATCCGTGCATCTGGTTTCGTGGATTAAACGGTTTGGTTTTTCACCGGAGCAAATCGACACACCCATCACAGCGCTGTCGGGCGGAGAACAGGCCCGAATATTCATTGCCAGGCTGATGCTGCAACCTGCGGATATCTTACTTTTGGACGAACCCACCAACGATCTGGATATCAGAACCATCGAAGCGCTCGAAGAAAATCTTCTGAATTTCGGCGGCTTGCTGGTGATCGTTTCGCATGACCGCTACATGATATCTCGCGTGTGCGGCTTATTTATCGGCTTCACAACCGATGGCAAAGCGGAACTCTTTGCCGACTACGAACAATGGGAGGAAAGTTTAAAAACAATCCGAAAAGAAAATGGCGGCAAAACCCCCAAAACCAATAAAGATACAAAACCTAAAAAAGAAAAAACAAAACTCAGCTACAAAGAAAAACTGGAACTGCAGAACGTA
>JASEHT010000398.1 GCA_030018675.1 Smithella sp. | reverse complement strand
CATCGGCGTTGAGCTGAAAGTGGTCAGTGAACGAGGAGAAGAGATTAAAAAGGATGAGAAAGAGGTGGGAGAGATCATCGTCAGAGGGGATATCGTGACAAAGGGATACTGGAAGCTCCCTGAAGAGACGGCAAAATCGATCAGAGACGGCTGGCTCTATACCGGCGATATGGCGGTAATGGACGAAGAAGGATACGTGACTATCGTTGATCGAAAGAAAGATATGATTCTCACCGGCGGGGAGAATGTCTATTCAACAGAGGTGGAGAATGTCCTCTATATGCATCCGGCTATTCTGGAATGTGCTGTTGTTGGAGTTCCCGATGAGAAATGGGGTGAGGCGGTCAAAGGAGTAGTCGTATTGAAACCCATGCAGAAGGGAACTGCGGAGGAGATCATTCGGTTCTGCAAGGGTCATATCGCGCACTACAAGGCGCCCAAATCGATCGACTTTATCGAAGCCCTTCCAAGAACCGGCTCCGGAAAGATACAGAAGAAGGGGCTGAGGGATCAATACTGGG
>JASEHT010000397.1 GCA_030018675.1 Smithella sp. | reverse complement strand
AGATATCCTTTACCAGGGCGATGTCCGAACCATAGGCAACACCTACGGTAATGGTCCGGCGCACCTTGGGATCACGGAAGCTCCAGTTGACCAGCCGCTGACTGATGAAATCCGAATTGGGAACGATCAAATCCGAATTATCATAGGTTTTCAGATGCGTCGACCGGACGTTGATCTCCTTGACGACACCCCAGGTGCCGTCAAGCTCGATCACATCACCCACCTGCATGGGTCTTTCAAACAACAGGATAATGCCGGAAATAAAATTGCCGACAATATGCTGGAGCCCGAAACCGATACCGATGCCCAGGGCGCCGAAAACCACCGTCAGGGAGGTAGAGCTGAATCCGATGATCCGCAGTGCCATGAGGATGCCGATGATCCACAGGACATAGGTGGATACCCGGGTGATGGTCAACTTCAGACCCTCGTCCATCCGGGCCTGGGAAAAAACCTTGTCCTGGAGCAGGCCCTGCCAGAGAACCGATACGATCTTGACCACAAACAGCACCAGCATGGCATAAATCAGG
>JASEHT010000396.1 GCA_030018675.1 Smithella sp. | reverse complement strand
GGATAAAATTATTCGATTTTGCGGGCTTTACTTTATGAAGTGTATGAACTGATACAAACATCTGATTGATAAGAACTTCCTTTTGCTGTTGCGGAGTGTAATCAACATTGTCTTGAGTGTCAAGAACATTGTGCCACAAATATAGGTATTACATGTGCCGAGCTTGCATTAAGCGAGCGATAATCACGGGTATGAACTCCAAAGCAAGCTGCGGGGTATTAAACCCTCCGCTGCGCGGGATTGTTCGACTTACAAATTTCAATGCACTTCGTTTTTGAAATTTGAGTCTCACAATATAATAATAGATAAAAAAGATCAGGTATGTTTTACTAATTTAAATTTTTTTTCATGATGCCATTTTCTATGAATGACGCAACGAGTGAATATAAAATATCAAAGTGGTTCGCCGAATTTTCAGACCGCGACACGGAAGCATCTTTTCAAAGCCATGTTCAGCCTATTGTGACCCGACAGTTGCGCATCGCTCTGATCCTCTGGGGCGTCTTGCTGCTGCTCTTCGCTATTCCCGAC
>JASEHT010000395.1 GCA_030018675.1 Smithella sp. | reverse complement strand
CAAATTGGGCGGCGAAAAATGGGCACCTGGAAACACTGGAGCGCTGTATTGCAGCGGGCGTATTGCCGACAAAATGGGGCGTGGATCTGGCGGCGGAAAACGGGCACCTGGAAACACTGGAACGCTGTATCGCAGCGGGCGTATTGCCGACACAATTGGGCGCGGATCTGGCGGCGGAAAACGGGCACTTGGAAACACTGGAACGCTGTATTGCAGCGGGCGTATTGCCGACGCAGTGGGGCGCAAATCAAGCGGCGCGAAACGGAGATCTGACAACACTGGAACGATGTATCGCAGCGGGCGTATTGCCGACAAAATCGGGCGCGGATCTGGCGGCGGAAAACGGGCATGCAGAGTGCGCGAGAATATGCCGCCAAATTTTGTAATGCTTCCCCGCTGCGGCGGGGCATGAAAGGACATGATGTGACAGACGAAAAAACCCTGACGGCGGATAGTGCGAATTACGCGGCGGCAAGCGGAAACCTGGAAACGCTGGAGCGATGTATTGCAGCAGGCGTATTGCCCTCGCAGTGG
>JASEHT010000394.1 GCA_030018675.1 Smithella sp. | reverse complement strand
TGCTGATGTGGAATTCTCGCCCGAAGACGCGGGGCGATCCGACCCTGAGTTTTTGTATGTCGTATTGGCCGAAGCCATCAAGGCCGGCGCGACCACGTTGAACATCCCTGATACAGTCGGTTACACCACTCCAGATGAGTTTTATAAACTGATTGACGGCATTATCAAGAACACGCCGGGCATGAACGAAGGCATTACCGTTTCGGTGCATTGCCACGATGACCTGGGGCTCGCCACTGCGAACACGTTGGCCGGTATTCGCGCAGGCGCGCGTCAAGCCGAAGTGACCATCAACGGCATCGGCGAACGCGCGGGCAACACCTCGCTCGAAGAAGTGGTGATGGCGTTGAAGACGCGCAAACCCGTTTTCGGCTTGGAGACGGGAATCCAGACCCGGCAACTGGCGCGCGTGAGTAAACTGGTGAGCAATTACACGAGCATCGTCGTGCAACCGAACAAAGCCATTGTCGGCGCGAACGCCTTCGCGCACGAAGCGGGCATTCATCAAGATGGAATGCTCAAACATCAAAACACGTATGAGATCATGCGCCCCGAAGATGTGGGCGTCAATC
>JASEHT010000393.1:369-580 GCA_030018675.1 Smithella sp. | reverse complement strand
GGCCCCCTTGACAAAAGCGTTTTTTTCACGGGCCGCGCCATAGCCTTTGGCGGCCATATGGTCCTTGATCGCCTTGGCAACGGCATCGGCACACGATAAAATTTTGTTTTCGCCGAATCCCGACGGGCTGTGGCAGGAAATCCCCTGGAGCTGCTTGATGACCTGACGGGCCTGGATGCCGCTGCGCCAGGCCAGAGATACCATGCGGCCG
>JASEHT010000393.1:0-359 GCA_030018675.1 Smithella sp. | reverse complement strand
CTTCGCTCTGGGAAGCCGCGCAGCCTCCGGCTTTGCCCATAGTGGTAAACAGCTCGAACAGACCGGATTCGTCCTCATTGATGGTGATGTAAATGGGCCCGCACCCGGTCTGCATCTGATAGGTCCAGCCCCTCAGTATCCGGGGCCGCTCCCGTTTTTTAACCGGCGCCGGCGTTTGAGTGCCATGGGCCGGCTCTCCGGCGTCCTTGACGGTGGACAGCACCTGCTTGTCCCGGGACCCGTCCCGATAGATGGTCACCCCCTTGCAGCCGAGTTCCCACGCCAGTTGATAAACCATGGCCACATCGTCGATAGTGGCCCCGTTGGGAAAATTGACGGTTTTACTAACGGCATTGTCC
>JASEHT010000392.1:236-592 GCA_030018675.1 Smithella sp. | reverse complement strand
AGAAGAATTATCCGCGGAATGGAAATCCATGGAACTGAAGGTAAACCGGGAGACGCGGCCAGCAATTACGGCTGACAATCCGGATGACAAGACGACAATATGACGGGAGAAACAATGAAATCATTTCGCAAGGAACTCTTTTTTCAGATCCCGACCCGGCGGGGATTTGTCAATATTACGCCCCAGGTGGCAGACTGCATCCGGGAAAGCGGAATCCGGGAGGGGTTAGTGCTGGTCAACGCCATGCACATCACCGCGTCCGTGTTCATCAATGACGACGAGTCCGGCCTTCACCACGACTACGAGATCTGGCTGGAAAAGCTCGCGCCTCACGAGCCGGTTTCCCAGTATCGGCA
>JASEHT010000392.1:0-226 GCA_030018675.1 Smithella sp. | reverse complement strand
CGGCATAACGTGGGGGAAGACAACGCCGACGCGCATATGAAGCGCCAGATCATGGGCCGCGAAGTGGTAGTGGCTATCACCGACGGCAAACTCGATTTCGGCACCTGGGAGCAGATCTTTTACGGCGAGTTCGACGGACGGCGACGCAAGCGGGTCCTGGTGAAAATCATCGGAGAGTAACTTTTAGTGGAGTATGGGCCATGAAAAAACATCGCGTCATTATCCG
>JASEHT010000391.1 GCA_030018675.1 Smithella sp. | reverse complement strand
GAAACTCATGAATACAGGTCGTTTCTTAACCAGCTTCCAGGCCTTCAATCCCTGCTGATTTACCCCATGGAGAGTCACCTGCTTTGATGGTCCTTACCGACTCTTCTTTTAATTGATCAACCCCATTCCATTCCTGGCATTTTGGACACTGCCGCATGGTTAATGATCCATCGATCCGGGGATTATAAAGATACCTGAATTCGCCTATTGGCGCTTCAAAACCGCAACTAATGCATTTCATTTTATCCTCCTGTCTATTTTGCTTAATAATAAGCTGCATGTTGTCAAAAATACAGCATCGGGAATACCCCTGAAACATGAGAGAGTGGGATATTCCCTTAACCGTTTTTAAATTACAGTCCCACAACCGTTCTCTGAATAATGTTATCTTGTGTTTTGCGGCTGATATCCACAAAGTGCGCGCTGTATCCCGCCACCCGTACAATCACTTCAGCATATTTTTCCGGATCTTTCTGGGCCGCACGCAGGGTCGTATCATCCACCATATTAAACTGCACGTGATCCAAACCCAGATCCGCCCAGGTCTCCATGTAGGCGCTCCAGAGCTTATACCCTTTTTCACCGGCGAGCTGGGTCGGTGAAAGACGCTG
>JASEHT010000390.1 GCA_030018675.1 Smithella sp. | reverse complement strand
GCGGCCATGACCACCCGCCTGACCTTCGACCTCAAAGACGACGAACTCTTCTGGTGCACGGCCGATATCGGGTGGATCACCGGACACAGCTATATTCTTTACGGACCTCTCATCAACGGCCTGACCAGCGTGATGTTTGAAGGGGTGCCGAGTTATCCCGGTTTCGACCGGTTCTGGGCCATCGTGGAAAAATACGGGGTCCACAAATTCTACACCGCGCCCACGGCTATCCGGGCCCTCGCCAAGGAAGGCGAGTCCCATATCAAAAAGCACGATCTTTCCTCATTAACCCTTCTGGGAACCGTGGGAGAGCCCATCAACCCAGAGGCATGGCGATGGTATCATCATTATATCGGCAAAGACCAATGCCCCATCATCGACACCTGGTGGCAGACCGAAACCGGCGGCCATATGCTCACGCCCCTGCCGGGGGTGGCGCCGCTTAAAGCCGGGTCCTGCTCTTTTCCGTTTTTCGGGGTTGATCCGGTTATCCTGGATGACGCCGGTGAGGAAGTCAAATATCCCAACGAGGAAGGGGTCCTGTGCATCCGCAAACCCTGGCCGGGCATGGCGCGCAGCGTTTATGGCGATCATGAACGGTTCATCGACACCTATTTCAG